>DAOWJL010000077.1 GCA_030640385.1 Dehalococcoidia bacterium
CTGACGCGGCGCTCGTTTTCTTCGTTCAGCTTCAATCCCTGTTTTTTAACTTCTTTATCGGTTATATCACCAAACCTTATTCTCTTAAAGCCATTCTCCTCAAATAATCCAGCTACTTCCGATTTACCGGCACCGGCCATACCCACAATGGCAACTATTTCCATAATTCTATATCCCTGAGCTTCATTATAAGAGAACGGGCGGTCTTATGGCAATAGAATGAACACGGCAACAACCTGTGCTATAATGCGGACTACTCTCCAGACGGGATAAAAAGATGCCCCAGGTTACCAATCTTGCCGATAAAATAGAAAAGCAGCTACCAGCCGAGCTGGTCGCCTTTATCAAGCAAGCCGGAGAACTGGCTGATGGAAGAGGGGAGAAGATTTACCTCGTCGGCGGTGCCGTCCGCGACCTTCTGCTGGATAAAACCAACCTTGATATTGATTTAGCAGTGGAAGGCGATGCTGTAGCCTTTGCCAGAGAACTGATAAAAGGCAAAGGTGGCAAAATAACAATCCACCGGCAGTTCAATACCGCCAAGATTAGCTGGCATAAGTGGAGTATTGACCTGGCTGCTGCCCGCCGGGAGAGCTACGCCCGGCCGGGCGCTTTACCCACCGTTAAGCCCGGTTCCATTAACGATGACCTCTTCCGCCGTGATTTCACCATAAATGCTATGGCTGTCGGGCTTAACCCGCAGACTTATGGACACCTGATTGACCCGTACAACGGCCAAAAAGACCTCGGGGATAGATTGATACGTGTTTTACACGAAAAGAGCTTTATTGACGATTCTACGCGTATCTGGAGGGGTTTACGCTACGAGCAGAGGCTGGATTTCCAGCTGGAAGCGGCTACTTTAAATTTATTAAAGCGGGATATATCCATGCTTTACAGCATAAGCGGTAACCGCATCCGATACGAGCTGGAATGCATATTACAGGAGGAGCTGCCGGAAAAGGTCTTGCGGCGCGCCGGGGAACTGGGTGTACTTGAAAAACTCAATCCTTCTCTTGGAGGTGATGGCTGGCTGGCTGAGAAATACAGTTATGCCAGGCAAATGAGTTTGCCACACAAACCACCCGCAGACCTCTACATGGCACTGCTAACCTATCACCTTACCGATAAGGAGCGGGAACAGTTTATATCGTATTTAAGGTTGCCTAAACCAGCAGCCCGAATCCTGAGGGATAGTGGTAGTATCAGGGAGAAAATCAAGGAACTGGCTGACGCCGCAATGAAACCCAGCAGTATCTACCATCTGCTATATGGTTATTCGCCGCAGGTAATCACCACCGGCATCATAGCTGACGATGCAGAGGAAAGCCGCCGCAATATGCGTCTATACCTGAATAAGCTGCGCTCTATCAAGCCGTTACTTGGCGGCAACGACCTTATACAGATGGGTATCACCCCCGGACCCCGAATAAAAGAAATACTGAATAAACTCCTTGACGCCCGTCTGGATGGCAAGGTTAAAACAAGGGAAGACGAGGAGGGGATGGTGAGAGGGTGGACAAACGATTAAACCCAGCCTCTACTTCCTCTTTCTCTGCCACGGCTTATATAATGGATTCAGTACTATCCAGTGTTTCGGTCAGGTAGGCTTCCAATCTCTGTTTCTTAAGACTCCTGTATATCTTCTCCGCCTGAGCCTTTTCTTTCACCATAGTGAACAATGCTGGACCCGAGCCAGCCAGGTGAATGCTTGCGGCACCGGCTTTTAAAAACTTCTGTCGGTAGTCATCAAGGCCTTTAAAAGCATCATAAGCGATATTTTCAAAGACGTTATATAAATTATCTGACACCACATCCCCTCCCCTCGTCAACAATAACACCAGCTTCTCTGTCATCTGCCCGTCGGTATAGTGATTTCTATTGAGCTTAGCATATAATCGCCCTGTCTTACCGCTGGAGCGGAGAACAGGCGGAATCAGCAGAATAACCCACATATGCTGCAAAGGGGGCAGCGGGCTTACGGCTTCACCCCTACCCTGAAGCAGAGCCGTACCGCCGAAGAGAAAAAAAGGGGCATCCGAGCCAAGTTGAGAGGTTAACCGTGCCAGTTCCCCCGGCGCAAGGGCTAATCCCCAGAGCTTGTTAAGCCCGAGCAGGACGGCGGCGGC
>DAOWJL010000054.1 GCA_030640385.1 Dehalococcoidia bacterium
AACGGAAACTATTTCAAACTGTGGCATATTCATAGTATAGCTTTAATGCTGGTTACTTCCAACACAGGCAGGCTATAATATGGTTGTGAAAAAGCAATCGCTGCTCAAAGCGCTGACTAAGGCGGGTACCGGCTCCCGCAGGAAGATATCCGGCTTGCCCTTCTTGAGAGCTTCCTCCAGGGCCTCGACACAGAAGCCCGGCTTAAAGCGCGCCCGCAAAGCACCGCAGTATACCAAGCGCTAAAGTCGAGAGGTAATTTAAAACCTTTGGTAATGGTAGCTTAGTTGTTGCCAAGATACGCCAGAATAGCTGTTTCCATTTCTTCTGGATTATACCAGCCCTGTTTGGTAGCTATCTTGCCATCGGTTCCTATCAGGTAGGCGATATTTGGAGCCGGTCCATATGTACACCAGAGAGGATTGTCCATCTTATCTACCAGAACCGGCACCGTTACCCCCTCTGCGTTGATCGTCATGATTGCCAGTTCCAAGCGTTCTTCGTAGGTTTGGGGTTCGTAAATAGGATTACCCTCCTCATCAAGGCTGTATGAAACTGTTCTACCAGTATCTACTGCATGCGCTTCCCTGGTATAGATAATTATGAAATGCACCTGTTCGCCGTATTTATTAGCCAGGGTATCATTAGCGGCGCACCACCGCCGGAATGGTGGTCAGGTGAAAGAACCAAAAACCATCACTACAGGTTTCTCAATAAGTAAGCCTGATAAGCTTATTATATTTCCCTGGGTATCTTGTAACGTAAAATCAACAGCTGTTTCTCCAGCAGCCAGACCGGAATTACTGAAGTCGCGCGAGGCTTCGGCACGTTCGCAACTTCTTAGAAGGGCATCAGATAGCACAAGCTCTGATGTCTCCGGAATATCGGAGTCAGTAATTTCTCCCGGCTCATAGACTGATGTGCAGGCTCCACAAACCAGTATTAATATAATAATAGCCGTTATGCCGGACCATGTTATTCTCCCGAACAACTTATTTTTATCCTTTACCAAGTTCACCCTTCAGGAAATCAATAGTCTCTATCGGGGTGGGATTTGTTTTGTTTAGTATCGCTAGGTAATAGCTAACATAGTCTCCAAACAGCACCAGGCTCATAATCTGGGATAACGGGCTTTTCCCTAACCCATCTATCAAACGCAAGCTAACATTAGCCTTCTTGAGGATTTGGGAGGTTATCCGGTAGCGGTGGAGGATTGGTTGTGGCAGGTGGCTTGATTGCAGCATCACTACCAGTATATTGGAGGCTAACTCCGGCGGGAAGCGGTAGCCGACAACGGCATTATGGTTCAGTTCGGGGAAGACCTCATGGAAAGCCCAGGTTTTGCTGTTCTCGTTGAGCTGGGTCTTCCAGCGGTGGGCAACCTCGGCGGTTATGCCGGCGCCGTATATCACCGCCAGTTTGCCATAGAATCCTTGCGCCAGCTGTTTTGCCCTGTTCCGGGAAAGAGGTATGGACTCATTTATTTCACGGGATAGCTGTTCCAGTACAACTATCATTTCACTGAAGTCGGCTGATTTATCGCTTATGAAATCTAGCCTCTGCATGAAGTTTAGAATTGGTAAAAAACTGAAGGGCAGGGCGGCGCGGGGTTGGGCTTTATAGTTAAAGCTGAAAACAGGAACACCTTTTGCTTGAGCCAGTTCATTCAGCCTGCCGCCGGTGGTGATAACCAGCTTCTTTGAATCTGTATTCAGGGCTTGATTGAAAGCCGATAGCGTTTCCTCGGTCATCCCTGAATAGCTTGAGGCAATGACGAGAGTTTTATCATCGAAAAAAGCGGGTAAATCGTAGTCTCTTTGGATGAAGATAGGTATGCTGGCTTCGGCTGCTACGAGGCTGGCGACAAGGTCGGCACCGATAGCCGAACCGCCCATACCCAGCACAACCACCTTATTGACCCGGGAATAATCCAGAGGGAGGTTAAAGGATGCTGCCAACTGCCATGCCTGCCGGCACAACTCCGGTACATTATGGATGTGGGCTAGCATATCCTGTGGGTCATACTGTTTGTAAATCTGTGGGTCGTCAAGATTTATCATAGCTTATACTCCAGCCAGCTCCCTGCCCCATTCCAGCAGGCGGCTAACACGGGACGGGCTATCACTTTCGGCATAGATGCGCAGCAACGGCTCGGTGCCGGAGAAACGGATAAGCAGCCAGGAGGTATCGGCGAGAGTAAGGCGGGAACCGTCAAAGATATCTTTCTTAACCACCTTTACCCCGTCAAGCGCCTCTGGAGAGCTGCTGATGATACAGCTGTTGATTGTATCTCGCTGCTCTTCGCTGAATTCGATATCCATACGGTTATACTGGTGAGGTCCCACCTTGCCGTAAAGGTAATTCAGTAGTTGTGACGGCGTTTTACCGGTTTTTAAAATAAGGTCAAGAAAATAGAGGCCAGCCAGTATGGCATCGCGCTCCGGCACATGCCCGCGGAAGCCATAGCCGCCGCTTTCCTCGCCACCGATGAGTGCATTCTCCTTGAGCATTATGGGAGCGACATACTTGAAACCGACCGCTGTTTCATAAACAGGCACATTGAATATTTCACCCAGCCGGTCAAGCATGCTGGTGGCGGTTATCGTTTTCACAATGGCGCCCCGCTGCCGGCGTACCTCCAGCAGGTAAAGAGCCAGCAGGGCAAAAACCTGGAGCTGGGTGAGGAAGTTACCTTTTTCGTCTATGATACCGAGGCGGTCGGCATCGCCATCGGTGGCTATGCCGATGTCAGCTCCTTCCTCCTTAATCCTGGCTGATAACCGGTTCAGGTTAACGGCAATCGGCTCCGGCTGCTTCATATCCGGGAAAGAGGGATTCCGATTATCGTTAATCTCTATAATCTGATGGCTGCTGTCTGCCAGCAGCATTTTGAAGTAACCGGCACCGGCGCCATACATGGAATCGACCACTATTTTGAGGTTACCCTTACCCAGTTCGTCAAGGTTTATGAACTTCTTAATCTGCTTCTGGTAAGGAGGTGCCAGGTCAATATATTCAATTAAACCCTGTTTGTCGGCTTCTGTCAGTGATAATTGTTTTAACTTGCCGCTTTTAATGATAGTAGCTATATTTTTTTCTATTTCGGTGATAACTTCGGTCGGGGCGCTGGCGCCATCCTCGGATTTGTATTTAAAACCGTTCCATTGTGCCGGGTTGTGACTGGCTGTGATAACCACCGCCCCGCCGGCTTTCTTTGCCAAGACACCGTAGCTGATCACCGGCGTTGGCGTGGCTTGTGTGCAGAGGTATACCTTTATACCGTTGCCACAGATTACCTCGGCGGCTGCCCGGGCGAAGTCCTCCGAGGCGAAGCGGGTGTCGTAACCGATAACCAGCCCCCGTTTTGCCAGCCCCGATTTCTTGAGATAATCGGCTACCGCCTGGGCGCAAATGCGTACGTTGTCGAAGGTGAAGTCCTCGGCGATGATGCCTCGCCAGCCGTCGGTGCCGAATTTTATAGGATTATCTTTCAACCCCATCCCCTTTATCCCCTTCCCCTTGATAAG
>DAOWJL010000005.1 GCA_030640385.1 Dehalococcoidia bacterium
CAGCCACACTTTCATTAAGCGAACTAGTGCCCTTGTCATTTTCGCCCCATCCACCCACCCAGGCAATATTCACAGGCAATATTCAATTGTAATTAATATATGGTGAATCTACTCCCTGTGATGAGTGTTGTCAATATCACTTACTTTATCTAGAAGTAACTATTTTAGGAATGTTAAGTCCGTGAAATGTCCAAAATGTCACGCTAGAACGAACGTAAATATGCGGAATTAAACATTTCATCGTTTTGTTTAATGATCATCGGATTCTTGAAAATATTGTGAATATAACAATAAGATATGGAAAAAGTCTGTATTAAACTAGTATAATAATAGGAAGGTAAAATATCCTTTAATATGCATAACGCAAATCAAGACCTTGGGGGCATTAATATGAACAAGAGACCAGCTGCTTTATCAAATTTAAATATCATTTCCTTCGTAGCTAAAAGATCAACCCAAGGCTATTCTAGGAATAGTGTTGACGGCTGCCTTCTAAGCAGCGGGTCGTGGGTTCGAATCCCTCCAGGGACGCCAGATTAGGCACAAATCGTTCACAAAAGTTCACAAAAGAACTGCTTGATAATTTCCTTAGTTCTAGGGCATCAGGCACTAGTTATAAGACGATTGGAATCTACCATATAGCCCTTGATAACTTCATTGGTTATCCTATTACCCCTGAAGGTATTAATACCTATCTGAACTCTCTTACTTGTGGCAATGCTAAGCATAACTATTATAGATGTATAAAGACCCTTTGTAGGTGGTTATATCATACTGACCAACTCCCTACTAATCCAATAGAGAAGGTTCTACCACCTAGAAGGCAAAAGAGACTATTACCAGCTATATCAAAGGAACAACTAGATATACTAATAAACAATGCCCTTTGTGAAAGGGATAGGGTTGTTCTTAACCTTCTATGGTATTCGGGTATAAGGCTATCAGAAGCCTCTAGCTTGATATCTAAGGATTTTAACTGGGAAGAGGGAACTGTGGTTATATTAGGGAAAGGCAATCGTTATCGCAAGGCTCTTGCTGGTAATGGCATTGTAAGGGACTGGTTTGCTAAACATAATAGCTTAGAAATAACAGCAGATGGTATATCAACTATGCTTAAGCGATTGGGTAAGGCTGCAGGTATACACTGTAACCCCCATAGTTTCAGAAGGGGTTTCTGTGTCCACAATGTGAAATCAGGATTGTCCAATAAGGTAATTCAAAGTCTAGGTGGTTGGGAATCTCCCGAGATGGTTAGCCACTATGCTCAATCGCTATCTTTTGAAGATGCCCTGAATATATACAGGAGTGTGAACGCAGCGGGCTAGTACCCTATATAATCTGCGATACTATATGAATAAGAAGGGGGCAGGGTTCAGGCTCTGCCCCATCCTCGTTGTACTCAGCGAAGTCTCTTCGTCTAAACCAATTATCCCCAGTGATGATAATTGCCTTTGTGATTATCCTGTTTGTTAAACCAGTCTTATTTTGCCATAAACCAATCTTGTGTTCCTGGAGCTTTATAGAAAGACCCGTTACATATGAAATTTTCAAAAATGCCAGTTCCGCCATACATTTCGAAAGACCCTTCAGCATCAAATCCAGCTCCCCGCCTGGTTGGATTGGCATTAGCCCAATACAATATTTCTATTTCGGATATTATAAAAGCATTAATTGTACCACTATCGAAATCAAACTCAAGTGTTCGTTGGTCTAATCCCGTGTTAGTGCTACGATTGAAGATAACATAACCAGTACTTATAGCTGTTCCCGTTTGTGTGCCAATATCTCCACCAAAATCTGCCACTACATCAAAGTAGGTAATGATAGGATGCCACATTCTGATAGTACCATTTTCTATGGTACGGGTTTCTTTTGGACCTCCCTCGGATCCTTCATTGAGTACGGGTAGGGTTTGGTCTACTGGTTCACCATACCAATCTGAGACTGAATTATCAGAGTCCCTACCAGTAAAAGTTCCGTCTATAGTGACATCAAAATCAGTATGCTTCCACCATTCAGCACTAACTGGTATTGCAAAGGCAAACAAACTTACTAACAACGCTAAGGATAAAGCTATGATTAGTATCTTTCTTTTCATTTTTGATTTCTCCTTTCTTTGTGGTTTAACCTACTTTCTCCACACCGATAAATGTTCAATAAAACATCACCTCCTTAAACAGATTTGATATTTTTACAAAAGATAAACCGACCTACTACAGGTCGGTTTCACTGTTGGCTCTCCGTCACCCAAGTGACCAAATTCAGGTGGCGGTTTAGTCGTAGGTTTTTGTTTCCCGTTGCTGTCGGGCAGCCATAGCGCTTGTTATGCGGTCTATTATAATCGCCAGCAGGACAATGCTAAGCCCCGCCTGGAAGCCGCGTCCCACGTCAAGGTTCTGCAGAGCCCTTAATACTTCCAGCCCCAGACCACCGGCACCTACCATTGATGCGATAACAACCATAGCCAGTGCCATCATTGTTGTCTGGTTTATACCTACCATCATTGAGGGGATAGCCAGGGGCAGCTGAACCTCAATCAATGTCTGGCGCGTGCTGGAGCCGAAAGCCTGCGCCGCTTCGATGACGTTCTTCGGTACCTGCCGTATACCGGTATTTGTCAGCCGTATAACCGGCGGCACGGCATAGAGAATGGTGGCGAATGTTGCCGGCACCTTACCCAGACTGAAGAGCATCATAACCGGCACCAAATATACGAAGCTGGGCATTGTCTGCATGGCGTCTAGCTGTGGTTTTATTATTGATTCGATGCGGTCGCTGCGAGCCATAAGTATCCCGGTAGGAATACCTATAATAAGGCAAACGATTACGGAGGTGATTACGATAGACAGTGTTTCCATAGCCAGGTCCCAGTAGCCGAGTTCACCGTAGCTGAAGCTGCCGATTATAACCATAAAGCCGGCCATAAGCGGGCCTGCCCACCATTTCTGCGTGGTGCGCCAGGCGGCATAACCCACCGCCAGAACTACTAACCACCACGGCAGGTCGAGGAGAATACCTTTTATTCCATTTAAGCCAAACAATATACTGAAAAATACTATAGTCAGGGATACCAGTATAAACACTGTTACCCGCACCCGGTGCATTGTACGCCAGGTAATCACACCTAAGATAACAACTGCCAGTATTGACAGCACCAGCATAGGGGGAGCCCACCATGCCGACGGTATCTGCCATAAAAATACTTTAATTTCTAAATTATCCGCCAGAATACCATATACTCCGGAGCCAAATAATCTGCTGACGGTATCAAAAAAACCACCCCAGTTAGCCAGCACCCAATCCATAATGCCGTCAATCCAGCCTGCTAATGGGATATGAAGAAACTCAGGGAACTCAAACATTAGATTGTGTCTCCTCGGTGGTTGTCTCTTTTTTCCCAGTTTCCTGCTCTTTCGCCTCTGTCTCTTTATATTGCACCATACTGCTGAGGATGGTTTCGTTATCTATTTCCCCGATAAGCTTTCCACTATCGTCAATTACCGGGATAGGGTACTTGGTGGCAACAGCCATAGCGAACAGTCCTTCCAGTAGCATATCGTTGGTACAGGTGGCTATGTCAGGCTCCAGGGCTTGCCTGGTGGATTGACCCTTATTCTTGATCAGCTCTGCCAGGCTTTTTTCGGTCACCAGCCCCAGAAAATTACGCCCCCTGGTTACCAGGAAACCGTGGTCGCTTTTGGAAGTCTTGAGCAGGTGAAGAGCCACCTTCGGGCCCTGCCAGTCATAGATTATGACCTCAGGCTCGGTCATTATACTACCGGCGGTAATTACCTTAGCCGGCGAAGCATCCTGGACAAATTCGCGCACATAATCTCCGGCGGGGCTGATTACGACTTCCTCCGGGATGCCGGTCTGGATAATTTCACCGTCCTTCATTATGGCAATGAAGCTGCCCAGCTTAAGGGCTTCGTCCAGGTCATGGGTTACAAAAAGGATAGTCTTCTGCAGTTCCTCCTGGAGGTCAATGAGCTCATCCTGCATTTGCCGACGGATTAGTGGGTCAAGGCCGCTAAAGGGCTCATCCATAAGCAGAATCTCGGGATTGTTTGTTAAAGCCCTGGCAATGCCGACTCGCTGCTGCATGCCGCCGCTGAGGGCATCAGGATAGTAGTCTTCCCACCCTTTGAGACCTACTTTCTCAATTACTTCCTGAGCCCTGGTGTAGCGTTCCTCTTCGGTTGCTCCCCTGACCTTTAGACCGTAAGCCACATTATCAATTACGCTGCGGTGGGGGAACAGACCGAAGTGCTGGAATATCATGCTCACCGTTTTGCGGCGGAAAGCCATCAATTGCTTATCGTCATAGCCACAGATGTCTTCCCCGTTGATGATTATTTTACCTGCCGTCGGTTCTATAAGGCGAAGCATACAGCGAATCAGGGTGGACTTACCGCTGCCGGAAAGGCCCATGATGACAAAAAGTTCACCCTGTTTAACACTGAATGAAGCATCACGCACCGCCACCACACAGCCTGTTTGCTCCTGTATTTCATCCCTGGTGGCGGTGCGTATTTCCGAGCTTAGAATCTGTTCGGCGCTGGGGCCGAATATTTTCCATAGCCCGCTGACCTCAATGCAGACCTCGTCATTTTGCGAGTCGGCGTTATTTGCCAAGCTATTCTCGCTTTCTATTTCCAAGCTTCTGCAATTTAGGGCAGGGCATCCATTACTTTATCAGCAATATCGCTTGGCACCCACTGCGTCCAAACGGATTCGTATTCCTGCAGGAAAAAAATGGCAGCCGCTTCGGAGGTAGTCTGGTTTGAATCCATATAAGCCAGAGCGGCGTTGGCCATAGCAGCAGTGGTGTCATATTTGCGGAGAAATGCCACTACCTCGGGAGCCCTGTCTGGAAGGTTGGCGTTAACACAGATGTTAACTTTGACTGCGGGGAATGAACAGCCGTGGTTTGTATTCCAGACCGTTTCGTCATAAGCCGGTTCGGCTACCGGTGTCATGTCATACAGGCCCAGTGCCGGGGTCGGTGACCAGTAATAGCCAAACCAGGGCTCGTGTTTCTCATAAGCGCCCACCATTGATGAGAGCAGGGCGGCACCACCGCCGGGGAGAAAGACGTTATAGGTATCCTTTAATCCATAGACATCGAATTTTTCATCATTAATAAGTTCGCACGCCCAGCCGGCGATGCAGGAATAGAAGCGTCCCTTTGTCGGGTCGTCAGGGTCTTTAAAAAGATCCCAGTACTGGGGCATATCCTCCACGGATATATCTGCCGGTAGTAGGCCATCTTCAATCATATAGGTCGGTACCAGCCAGCCCTGCCAGTTATCAAGGTAGTTACCGCCCAGGTCAATTATTGTACCGGCTGCGATAGCTGCATCGTAAGGTTCCTGCTGGTTCTCCACCCAGATTTCCATGCTGATGTCATTGCTGCCGTCTTCTAGGCCGATGAACATTGGGATTGTAGAACCGAAGTTATAGGCGATGTCATATCCATAGCCATTCTCCAGGATGAAGGCGGCGATGCGATTGTGCACCTGAGCGCTGTCCCAGTCAAGGTCGGCAAAGGTCAGGGTTTCTTTTTTGGTGGTACAACCGACGAAAGATGACAGGATGAGTATGGCACCCAGGGCTACCATCAGCAATTTAATGCCAAGTTTGTGTTTTCCAGTCATAGTAAAAAACCTCCTTATATTTTTTATGGTCG
>DAOWJL010000010.1 GCA_030640385.1 Dehalococcoidia bacterium
AACAGAATGAAATCCCGGGCCAATGGATCGTTGGTTTGCATTACTGAAATGGTAATCCGGATAAACCCCGAGTGGCAAACTGGCTGACAGTTACTGTCCCTTTATCGCTTAATTTGCCCTGACCCTACATCCTCTTTTTTACTGGCTTTTTCTGCCATTTTCTCAATCCCAAGCTAGAGATGAATTTATTTATTTTAAATAATCAGGCCAAGTAAACCTGTAAGCCGAGTTCTGTACTCCGGTAGTTACCGAAGCGGTGACCATCTATCTAGCCCTGGTGTTGCCACCAGGGTCAAGCGACCAACCCGGGGACAGGCCAGACGTCCTTATGTCCCTCTATTCGGTCTTGCTCCGGATGGGGTTTGCCCAGCCAGCCGGTCACCCGGCTGCTGGTGAGCTCTTACCTCACCATTTCACCCTTACCGGCGGTTAATAAATCAACCACCGGCGGTATGTTTCTGTGGCACTTTCCGTGGGGTCGCCCCCCCTGGGCGTTACCCAGCATCCTGCCTGGTGGAGCTCGGACTTTCCTCCCTTTTCAGGGCGGCCACCCGGTTTACTTGGCCGATTATACTCTAGTATAGCGGGTGTAATAAGTCAATCAATATGAATTTTTCCTTTTACTTAATTATAGTTGTTATGCTGAAGTAGCACCAATCAAATTAAAGGGTGGCAAGGCTAGAGCTAAAAAGTTATCACCCGAACGCAGAAAAGAGATAGCGGAAAGGCTGCTAGTGCTAGGTGGGCTAAGGTCAGTTAATCTTCTCAGGGATGTGGCACTATGCCCATAAGAGTTATTATGGGAATGCGATTACCAGTTTTGCCTATCTCGTCTGGTCCGTAATACCAATATAATCTATATGCATTCGGTGTATTTTGTTCCGCATAAGCCTCAAAAACCTTTTCTCCGCTTGGACTCCTTAGGCTTTTAAATTCATGGGTTTGGAGACTGGGATAATGTGGGTCTTGGGCCAGGAATTTAATGGCTTTCTTAACGGCCTTGTAATGTGATTCTTGAGAGGCATCGCCCTTAAGCGAGCGATAAACGCTTTTTACTTCGTCTGTCCATTTTAGTACGAACAAAATGCTCGGCCTTATAGGGTATCAAGATTAATCTTGGAAACCCTGCCTTCCGCAGCATCAGCAAAGCCACGTTTAATTGACGCTAACGCATCAGCATTTTGAAATAACCAAAGTTCTGAGGCTGGGATTGCGACCTGTGGGTCAAGCATGATTTGCCCCATGCTATTGCTATATATTTTATACATTACGCCTTCACTTACTAAAGTTTTGGGTAAACTTACACGTCTCCTGAGGTCTGGTTTTACCACCCTATCAGACCTTTCAATAAAGTTTTCATCTCTTATTTTTATTGCCATACTGCTATAATGACACCAATTGGGAGTTGTGTCAAGTGGGTTATACCCACTTTTGACATTATTTTTAAAAAATAGTTTCAAATTGACCCACTAGCGAATTTTTAGATGATTTCACTTCAAGGCGGCGTTTGCCAGTTTATCGGCTTCTCTATTCTGCTGGCGGGGGATATGTTTTATTTTAAAGCCTTTCAGGCTGCCTTGCAGCTGCTTTACCCGCTGATACAGCGGCCTGAGGGCTTCTTTCCTTACCCGGTACTGCCCCTTAACCTGTTTGACTACCAGCTCCGAATCCGAATTCAACTCAATATTAGCGGCGCCCAGAGACAGAACCTCCTCAAGGGCAGCGATAATCGCCCTGTACTCAGCCTGGTTATTTGTCGCCTGACCGATGCTCTGCGAGATAGAAGCCACCAGCCCACCTCTTTCGTCACGGATAATGGCACCGATAGCCGCCCGCCCCGGATTGCCCCTCGAGACGCCATCGGTATGTATTATCAATCTTTTCATAAAATCTCAATCTATAAACAGGATACGTCCACAGCTATCGCACATGATTATCCTGTTGCCCTTTACCCGCTGCAACTCGGCAGTTGATAGGGATATCCCACAACCGCGGCATATCCCCTGCTCCACCCGGGCTACCGCTTTCCCTTTTTTTTGCCTGAGCTTTCTATAACAATCAGCCGTTTCGTCATCAATTCCGGCCAGGGCCTGCTGCCGTTCCTTCTTCAGCTTGGATAATAAAATTTTAAGCTCTTCGATCGCATCGGAAAGCTTCTGCTGCTCTTGCCGCCAGCTTTTCTCAACCTCACCCAGTTGCCGTCTTATCCCTGCCAGTTCGTTTATTGCCGCTTCTACCTGCTCCATAATCTCCAGGGCTTTTTCCTCCAGGCTATCGCGTTTATTCTTAAAGCTTTCAACCTCGTGCTGCAGGCTGGACAACTCTTTCGGGCTTGTTATCCTGCCGCTGTAAAGAGTTTCCTGAGCTGACGACAGCTTGCCGGCGATATCCTCAATCTCCCATTCAGCATCGTGCTGTTTTTTCTTGAGCTCTCCAAGGCGCTGCTCGCCTGCTGACAGCCCATCTCTTGCCTCAAGCAGTATTCTGCTTTCCCCGAGCCTGGCCAGACTCTGTGTCAGGGTTTGCTCCTTTGACTCTATATCAAGCTCAATAGCCTGAAGCTGGTAGAGCTGCCTTGTTATACCCATTTTAACCCTCTTATTTTATAGCCAATTCAACCGAATAGCAAAAAACGACAAAACTCGTTGGTTTAATTAGAACATCTGTGCTATTCTTATAGTGTATTAAACCGAGGAGACAAAATATATGCCAGCTGAAGCGGAAAACGGGAAACGGGGAGCCCCACCAAGCAATCAGAACGCCAGGAAACACGGCTTTTACTCCAAGGTTCTTGATGAAGAGGAGCAGCTTGATTTTGAGAAGGCTACCCGTGTCGAAGGCCTCGATGACGAGATTGCCATGCTGAGGGTAAGAATAAAATCCGTTCTCAGGCACGATCCGGACAATATAAAGCTTATTGCGCAGGCAACCAATGCCCTGGCCAAGCTTGTCAGCACCAGATACAACATAAGCAAGAATGACAAAAACGGGCTGAAGGAGGCAATAAATAACGTCCTCAAGGATGTTGCCCTGCCGCTTGGCATCGGCTTTATCGGAAAGATAATTGATAAATAGACTGCGCCGCTACCAGATAAAGGTAGCGATGGCCATACTTGATAGCGTCTTCTACCGAAAGGGGCTTACTTTTTCGGTTGAGATCGCCCGGCAGGGAGGGAAAAACGAATTATCGGCCCAGCTGGAGCTACTTCTATTGACCCTCATGATGGCTACGCCTAAGAACATTATAAAATGCGCTCCCACCTTCAAACCACAGACCATCATCTTCATGATGCGCCTGAAGGACAGGCTGAATGATGCCGGCGAAGCCGGCATCTGGACAAACGAACTGAGCTATATAATCCGCCTGGGTGACGCCCGGGCTATCTTTCTATCCGCCGATGAAACAGCCAATGTGGTCGGTAACACAGCTCATTTGCTGCTGGAAATAGACGAATCCCAGGACGTTTCCAAAGAGAAATACACAAAAGAGTTCAAACCGATGGGGGCAACAACAAATGTTACAACGGTTCACTATGGCACCACCTGGGATGATTCCACTCTGCTTGAGGAGGTAAAGCAGACAAATCTTGAGCTGGAGAGGAGAGATGGCATCAGACGTCACTTCAGATATGACTGGCAGGAGGTAGCTAAATGCAATCCCGACTATCTAAACTATGTTGAAGCCGAAAGGGAGCGCCTGGGGGATAATCACCCACTGTTCCGAACCCAGTATTGCCTGTTACCCATTCACGGAGGCGGCGGTTTCCTGAACCACCAGCAGAAGGCACAGTTAGCCGGTCAACATACCAGAAAGCACCGGGCTGAGAGCGGCAGGTTCTATATCGCTGGCATTGACCTGGCCGGAGAAGCCGAGCAGGAAGCCAAAACAACGGTTAAAGACCTGAAACCGCGCCAGGACTCAACAGTAGTTACTATAGGCGAGCTGGACTTCTCTGTTACCGATGGAATTCAAAAGCAACCCAGATTAAACATTGTGGAAAACTACTGGTGGACGGGTAAAAAACATACCGACCTCTACCCCCAATTGATAGATATTCTGAGCAATGTCTGGCACTGCCGCAGGGTGGTGATTGACGCCACCGGCCTGGGGCAGCCGGTAAGCTCATTCCTGAAAAAGTCTCTCGGCTCAAGGATTTTGCCATTCACCTTTACCGCCCAATCAAAATCCCGGCTCGGATTTAACCTTTTAGCCGCTATCAACTCGGGCCGGTTGAAGATATATTCTGGCGATGGTTCACCGGAATACAGACAGTTCTGGTTTGAAATGGAGAAGGCGAAGAGCCAGTTCCGCCCCAACAAGACAATGAATTTCTATGTAGATCCCGGGGAGGGGCACGACGATTTCCTGATGAGCCTGGCGCTGCTTGTTGAAGCCTCGCAGAAGTATTCACCACGCAGCGCTAAAGGGAGCTCCAGGCTGTAATAAGTTTCAGAAGAAGCGTTAATATTAAAATCCCCCCTCTCCCATTACAGAGAGGGGGGATTTAACTTGATTAAGCTAATTTATATCTATATATTAGTATGAGCTGTAGGCGATTCTCCTGCCCAGCCACAGGGCAAAGATGAAGACTGCCAGTCCCCCCAGCCCAATCCAGAGCCACATAAGCCAACCCGGCCAGCCTTCACCGCCAATATAGAATGTATCAGCACTGCTATATACACTTACATTGCCAGCGCCATCTTCAGCATTTACATGCCAGTAATAATATTCATTCTTTTCCAGGGGTACCAGCATTAGCACCTCTGCTTCGGTTAGGGTATATTCTGTTGCATCGAGCCCCAAATGCTCAATTACTGTTATTTCAGTATTTCCTACAACCGTGTAAATCTCCAGGTTATAGGTTACCGGAAGGCTCTCATCTTCCACCTCTCCCCAGTCAAAACGGATAGGCGGCTCTGCTTTCTTGCTGAAGTATACTATGGCAAGATCAGGTAT
Organism: Dehalococcoidia bacterium; assembly: GCA_030640385.1. Taxonomy (GTDB): domain Bacteria; phylum Chloroflexota; class Dehalococcoidia; order Dehalococcoidales. Next base: position 4,958 of record DAOWJL010000010.1, read on the forward strand.
TGGTGGCGGGGTGGATTCCATAATAAAGGTAAACTGCTCCACCTCAACACCACTAATACTTACTATTACGGTATGCTCACCGGCAGTACCCTGTAGGATTTTAAAGGTGGCGGTGAAAGACCCGTTGCTACCGGTTTTATCAGGGTCAGTCGCCAATACTGCACCATCATATGTAACTTCTATAGGCGCATCAGCCGCAAAGCCATCGCCGCTGATGGTAATCTCCGCACCGATGTGACCAGGCGATGCATTGCTTGTTTTAGGACTTATACTGATATCACTGGTTCCCACTGTGAAGTCCGTGGTTTTAGTGATAGTGCCATCGTTAATGGTAATGATAGCAGCACCTCCAGGCATTGCCGGAATATAGAAACTACCGTTGAAACTGCCACCGGAGCTGGTTGTAATCGGCGCCAGAGGAGTAACGGGTATATTATTAATTAAAATGGTTACCGCCTTGTTAGCTCCGAATCCATAACCGGCGATTCCAACGCCATCGCCCATTCCACCACTGGTCGGATTTATGGCAATACTAGCTCCCACTGTCAGGTTTACGCTGACGCTGATGGTGCCATCACTAATGCTGAGAGCGGCAGTACCTCCCGGGATTGCCGGAATAACAAAGCCACCGCTGAAAATACCACTGGAGTCGGTCATAATCGGTGCCGTGGGTTCAATCACAGCATTGCCATACATTATTGTTATATTCTTATTGGCACCAAAACCCTGGCTGGCGATTCCAACTCTATCACCCACTTCACCACTGGTCGGATTGATAATGGCACCGGCTACTACTGTAAAGCTGGTGGTAAGCTCACTGGTGCCATCGGTAACCGTTACCGTATAGCCGCCCCCCGGGATTGGCGGAACATCAAAGCTGCCAATGAAGCTGCCGTTAGTACCCGTCGTAATCGGTATAGTGAGTGTAACAGCAGAATTACCATAAAGTATGGTTATATTCTTACTGGCACCGAAACCGGTGCCTCTGACGGTAACACCGTCCCCCGTGGCTCCAGTTGCAGGCGTCATTGTCATCTCAGGTGTAACGCTAACGCTAGCCATAGCCGAACGGCCAGCGGTATCTTCAACCCCTATTATGTGAACACCCGTTGTACTGGCTGGGATGTCAAAACTAATAGTAAAGCTGCCATCAATCCCAATGAGAACCGTACTCTGGCTGACGTTATCAAAATAAAGGGTTGCCGTTGCCCCGGCACCAAAGCTTGAACCAGTAACGGTAATGCCATCGCCAGCAATACCGGTGATCGGGCTAACGTTGATAGCCGTATTTACAACCACGGTAAAGGTTGAAGTAGCAAAAATATCATTGTCATCCTCATCCTCAGCCAAAATAGTAAAGCTGCCGGGGGCGACATCAGATACAGTTATATTTACGGCAAAGGTGCCATCGCTGTTAGTGCGGCCTCCGCTTTCCACAAGCCAGACAACGTTGATTGAATTCCCGCCAAAACTGAAGTCAACGCCATTGCGCCTGTCAAAACCGGTGCCGGTCACCGTTATCACGGTTCCGGCTTCACCGCTAACAGGGTTAACACTTATCTCCGGTTCTACGGTGAAGACAGCCTCAAGTTCAGCCAGAGAATCTTCCCCCTTGACGGTTATGGTGTGCTCACCAAACTCACTCTCCGGAATGATAATAAACAGTGTAAATTCACCATCTTCATCAGCTTCTTCATCTCCGCTATCTATATCTATTTCTTCGCCATCGTATTCAACGCTAATAGTTTCATCCGGAGCGAAACCAACACCGCTTATCTCAACCTCGGTACCTACAGTGCCTTCATCGGGGTCGGGGCCGGTTATCTGGGCAACGCCGGTTAAATAAAAGGTAGTTTTAGCTACAATTGTCTCATTGTTAGTCCTGGTCATATATAGATAATATGTACCACCATGAACACTTTCACCATCTTCGCCATCAGTTAGTTCCGCCGGCACTAAGAGATTTGTAGCACTATAGGCACCTGCTACACCGGCAGCACTCACACTAACCAAGAAATCATAGGCTGTAACTTCATCGTCAATTTCGTCACCCAAATCAACATTCTGGCTGGAAAAGAAAATATAATATTCAAGAGGATAAGTTCCAAAGCCAGAAACGGTAATTTCATCGCCGATTTCACCCTCATCAGGGTTAACATTAACGCTAGTAGCCGCCGAAACCGGCATTGCTGGTATCGCCACCAGCAGCAGCGCCAGTGTCAGGGCTACCGCCAGAACCCGGAAAAACCTTTTATTTTTCACTTTTTACCTCCCCCTTATTTATAAAATTATATCATATTAGTCTTTTTTTAGCGCCGCGTCTGGAAACATAGGTGCCGGCAAAGTTATCCAGTACATCCCTGTCTATCAGCCAGGTATTATGCACCTTTATCGCCGGTATGTCTTTCTGACGGCACAAACGCTTCACCGTTTCCGGGTGAATCCCCAGGCGCCGCCCGGCTTCCATTACATTAAAGTAATTATCTAAAGGAACCATAATTTAATTATTACTTTGTCAAAACAATAATAACACCAACACCTCCCTTTGTCAAATAAAGCAATTTTACAAGTATTAACGAAATCGAAAGGAAAAGGTTAGCACCGGTTAAAAGAGATAAATAAAAAAACCTCCTGTGACCTGCTCCCCGAAAACGAGTCCAGTTTGATGTTAGACTGGAAAATAAGAAAGGGGGCATTAGATGGTCAGAAAGTCTTACACATCGAA
>DAOWJL010000052.1 GCA_030640385.1 Dehalococcoidia bacterium
CTTCGTCGTTAAAGGCATAAGCCAGATGTATATCACCGGCCCCGATGTGGTCAAGGCGGTTACCGGTGAAGAAATAGGCCATCAAGAACTGGGAGGAGCTGAAATTCACGCCCGCAAAAGCGGTGTCGCTCATTTTATAGCTGATAGTGAACAGGAATGCTTTCAGGCAGTACGCCGACTGCTCGGTTTCCTGCCTCAGAACAACAAATCTTCCTCACCAGCGGTAGAGTCCAAGGACAACCCTGAGCGAACCGATGACAGCTTGCGCAAGCTCATCCCGGATGACCCCAAAAAGGCTTACGATATGAAAAGGTTAATAACCAGTATCGTTGATGATGGTGATTTTATGGAGGTGCATGAGCACTTTGCCCCAAATATTATCGTCGGCTTTGCCCGGCTGAATGGCAAGCCGGCGGGTATTGTCGCCCAGCAGCCGAACTATTTAGCCGGAGTTATTGACATTGATGCCTCAGTTAAAGCAGCCAGATTTGTCCGCTTCTGTGATGCCTTTAACATTCCTCTGGTCAGTCTGGTTGATGTCCCCGGCTTTATGCCCGGTTCCGCCCAGGAGCATGGCGGTATCATAAGACACGGTGCCAAGCTTATCTACGCCTATGCCGAAGCCACGGTGCCCAAGGTTACTGTTATCACTCGTAAGGCCTATGGTGGTGCCTATATCGTCATGAGCTCAAAACACCTCCGTGGTGATATTAATTATGCCTGGCCTACGGGGGAGATTGCCGTTATGGGGGCAGAAGGGGCGGTCAATATCATCTTTAGAAAGGCTATCGCTCAGTCAGACAATCCAGAAGAGACAAGACAGAAGCTGGTCAGTGAATATAGAGAGAAATTTGATAACCCTTATATCGCTGCCGCCCGGGGCTATATTGACGATGTTATTGACCCGGCACAGACACGCCCCAAGTTAATACGAGCGTTTGAGATGCTAAAAGATAAAACCGATAGCAACCCACCTAGGAAGCATGGCAATATTCCCCTGTAAAGGTAATAAATATTAAGCTGCAAGCGAAAGGATGACGATGGAAAAGAATCCACTAAAAATTACTGATGTTACTCTGCGTGATGGGCATCAGTCGCTGCTGGCGACAAGGATGCGCACCGAAGATATGGTGCCTATTGCCCCTGAGATGAACAAAGCCGGCTTTTACTCTATGGAGGTCTGGGGTGGGGCTACCTTTGATGTGCCCACCAGATTCTTGAATGAAGACCCATGGCAGAGGCTAAGTAGCTTAAAAAAGCTGGCACCGGATACCCAGCTCCAAATGCTGCTCAGGGGGCAGAATTTGGTGGGTTACCGCAATTATGCCGATGATGTTGTTGCCGCTTTTGTTCATCACGCTGCTGAAACCGGTGTTGATATCTTCAGGGTCTTTGATGCCTTAAACGATGAACGTAACTTTGAAACGGCTCTTATAGCGATTAAGGAATGCGGCAAACATGCCCAGCTTTCACTGTGCTACTCACTGACTGAGCCCAAGATGGGCGGGCTAGTCTACAACCTTGATTACTACGTAAACAAGGCGTTAATACTCCAGGATATGGGCGCCGATAGCCTGTGCATCAAAGACATGGCCGGGCTGATTGCCCCCGATGATGCCTACAACTTAATCAAGGCACTCAAGCAGGAGCTAAAGATACCGGTGCAGCTGCATAGCCACTACACCAGCGGCATGGCGCCAATGAGCATCCTCAAGGCTGTTGAAGCCGGGGTGGATATTATTGATGCTGCTCTGGCTCCCTTTGCCTTACGCTCGTCACACCCGGCTATTGAGCCCATCGTAGTGGCTCTACAGGGGACGCCCAGAGACACTGGTATTGATTTGGGGCAGCTTTTGAAGCTGGGGCAGTACTTTGAGTCTATAGCCCCCAAGTATCGGGACTTTCTAGGTAGCACCCGGATGGCAGTTATTGATACTGGGGTGCTGATACACCAAGTTCCCGGCGGCAGGATATCTAACCTAGTCGCCCAGCTAAAAGAGGCTAAAGCCCTAGATAGAATTGATGAGGTTTACGCCGAGTTACCGAAAGTCAGAAAAGAACTGGGTTATCCACCCCTGGTTACTCCCACCAGCCAGATTGTCGGTATTCAGGCAGTCCAGAATGTCCTCTTTGGCCGTTATAAGGTAATCTCGGCGCAGGTGAAGGACTACATCTACGGGCTGTACGGCAGGCCGCCAGCCCCGGTCGACCCCGAAATCCAGAAGTTAGTGCTCAAAGGCTATGAGAGGGGGGAGACTCCCATTACCTGCCGTCCCGGGGATGTGCTTGAGCCGGAGCTTGAGGCAGCCTTCGAAGCCACCAAGGATATTGCCAAGGACATCGGGGATGTACTTATCTATGCCCTTTATCCCATCACCGGCATGCGCTTCCTCAGGTGGAAATATGGCCTGGAGACACCGCCGCCGGAAACCAAGCCCAAGACCCTGGAGGATATAAAGCGAGAGGACGAACTCATTGCCAAAGCAAAAGCGGGCATGCTGGCAGAGACGGTGACAGCAAATGACCCGGTTACGACATCGGCACCAGCTAAGGAAACAGCACCAGCGGAAGCTAAGGCCGGGGAGACAACTATTGTGGCGCCTATGCCCGGGCTGATAATTCGCTATGATGTCAAGATAGGCGATGAGGTCAAAGTGGGTGATAATATAGCCGTACTGGAAGCGATGAAAATGGCCATAGACCTGCCGACCCCGGTTGGTGGGCGGGTTAAAGCGATAAGTTTCAAAGCTGGTGACCATGTTGCCCGGGATGATGTCCTGGCTATTATTGGCTAGTTGTTAAGTGTCTTTCTGACTTTCTCCTCTTAAGGGAGTAGCTGCCGAAAGGGGTGATGTTTACTCTGGATAGGTGAATCTTCATCCCTTCATAGGGTTAACTAAAAAGGTGAAGTATTATAGCCGTGGGCGAGACTTTAGCCGAGAAAATACTAAGTGAAAAATCGCAGGGTGGTGTCCGGTCAGGGGATATTATTGTTGCCCGGGTAGACTTGGCCTTTGTTCAGGATACTACCGGGCCACTGACGATAAGCGAGTTTGATTCCAGCTTTGAATCCCTGGCCAATAGAGAAAAAACTGTCCTGTTTCTTGACCATGCCGCCCCCAGTCCCAGTCATCAGCTATCTACCGACCATATTCTGTTGTGCCGCTTCGCCCAGCGGACTGGCTGCCTTCTCTCTGATGTGGGGCAAGGCGTTTGCCACCAGCTCGTAGCTGAATCTCTAGCCAAGCCGGGTGATGTCATCGTCGGTGCCGACTCACATACAGTAACCGCCGGTGGGCTGGGTGCCTTTGCCACTGGCATGGGCTCCTCTGATGTTGCCGTCGCCTTTGCCCTGGGCAAGACCTGGTTCCGGGTTCCAGAAACAATTAAAGTGCTGGTTAGCGGCAATTTCCAGAAGGGTGTCTATGCCAAGGACCTCATTCTGCACCTAATCGGGCAGATTGGAGCTGACAGCGCTACCTATAAGTCGCTGGAGTTTGGTGGTAATACTGTGGATACAATGTCCATATCCGGGAGACTAACTATTGCCAACATGTCAGTAGAGGCCGGGGCTAAGGTAGGGCTCTTTGCCGCTGATGAGATAACCCGGGATTACTTGATAAAGCAGGGGCGGGGTGACCAATATCGGTCTATTTCCCCCGATGCTGATACCAGTTATGAAAAGACCATTACTATTGATGCCGCCAGCCTTGAGCCAACGGTATCTCAACCCCATACGGTGGATAATACGGCTCTGGTTAGAGGACTTA
>DAOWJL010000019.1 GCA_030640385.1 Dehalococcoidia bacterium
AGGATGGAATATAATCAGGTACGTCCACATAGTTCCTTGGGTTATAGACCTCCGGCTCCTGAAGCTATCTTAACTGCGGTAACGATTTAAGAAGTGGTATAGTTTATGGGGGCAGGTCACCCCCTAAACCATAAGCACTATTATTAAACTTTTATACTAGTACCATTGTACTTCGCCAAATGGCGAAAATCAACATCTCGTATCCTATATTTAGTTAACTATTACTCCCATAATTACCAAAATGTTGTTATGCGCAACATCTATAAGCCTCACCTTGACACCACCACCCAAACTGGCATAAAATTATCAGGTTCATTATTTATCCGGCTGTATATTATATTGATATCAATATAACAGCCTGTTTTGAAAGGGGTTGATGTTTTTTGGCCACCACCGTAAAGGCCAATGAAGGAGAAAGCTTTGATAGCCTGTTAAGAAGGTTCAACCGCAAGGTCCAGCAGGAAGGCGTGTTATCCGAAGCACGCCGCAGAGGACACTATCAGAGACCAATTACCCGCCGCGCCCGTAAAGCGGCAGCCAAGAGACGCTCGGCATCTAAGGCTGCGAGGGCAGCCAGGAGACAGTATTAAGGCATCATTTAAAGTGGAGGCATCCCTGAAACAAAAGCTAAACGATGACCTCAGGCAAGCGTTAAAAGGCAGGGACAAACGCCGAAGTTCGGTTATCAGGTTAGTAATGTCTGCTATCCATAATGCAGAAATCGCCAAACGGGCTTCACTGGAGGATACGGATATCCTGGGCGTTATCGCCAAGGAAGCCAAACAACGCAAAGAGAGCATCGAAGCCTTCAAACAGGGGAACCGCCAGGACCTGGTAGCTCAGGAGGAAGCAGAGCGGGCTATCCTGAAAGAATATCTACCCGAACAAATAAGCCGTGATGAAATAGTATCCGCCGCCCGCAAGGTCATCGACGAGGTCGGCGCCCAGAGCTTACAAGATAAGGGCAAGGTTATGGGCAAACTCATACCTCAACTCAAGGGTAAAGCCGAAGGCAAAGTAGTAAACGAAGTTGTAACCGGGTTGCTTGGCTAATATTTATATTAAAAACAATCGGTTAAAGAGGGCACAAACCCTCTTTTTTATTTATCATGCGTAATGGTTAAACAGCCTGCTATATAACCATAGCCCTGTTCAATTCGCGGATTAAATGTTCCCTGGAAACGCCCAGGTCAATATTTTCCCAGGGTAAATCACAGTTGACATCCCACTTCTCAAACACATAATGGTTTACATCAAGCCGACACTTTTCTATTGCCTTACGCCAGCCAGCCAGCGATACCTCTTCCATGCCGGCGAGTACCTCAGCCATCTTCATATCACCCCGCGCCAGAGCACCCTGAACATGACTCCAGGCTATGCTTTCACTCTTTATCTTAATCCCTTGTGGCGACAGCCCCTTTTTAAGCATAGTCAGACGACGATTAAGAGCTGCCCGGTCTGCCATCGGCAGCCACTGGAAGGGCGTGCCTGCCTTGGGTACAAAGGGGGCAACGTTTATGCTTAGGCGACTGCCAACCCCACCCTTGTCCAAAATATCTTTACAGCCAATGCTCAAGCTTATAATCTGCTCTATATCATCATCGGTCTCCGAGGGCAGCCCAATCATAAAATAGAGCTTGAGCTGCCTTATTCCCTGCTCGGCGACCTTCGTTACCACCGTTAAAATGTCATCCTCTGAGATTTTTTTACCTATAACCTGTCGTAATCTTTGCGAGCCAGCTTCGGGAGCCAGCGTAATTGTACGGACGCCTCCTTTAGCCATCTCGTTAAGTATTCCGGTCGAAAGTGGACTGACCCTCAGCGAGCTTAACGAAAGACCGGCTCCCATTCCGCGCAATCTGGATAACAGTTCCTCTATCTGTGGGTGGTCGGAAACCACCGGCCCCACCAGCCCCAGCCGTTTTCTATATTTTAATCCCAGTTTTGCCTGTTCAAGCAGGTTTTCCAAAGAATGATAGCGTATCGGGCAAAAGGCATTGCTGACAAGGCAAAATCGGCAACCCCATCTACAGCCTCTCTCTACCTCAATAAGATAAAGTTTGCCAAGTTCTGTATCTGGCGTCAGTACGGTTGAACTGACCATGAAATCATCCAGATTTTGCGCCCACTGGCGGGTAACAGCCGTACCGCTATGATACTGTGGCGCATAGACTCCCGGTAGCTTTGCCAGTTCCTCCAGCACACTATTCCTGTTATCAATTCCTTGAGATAGCACCGAAAGCACCGCCGGCGCTATCGGCTCGGCTTCGCCGATACACAGGCAGTCAAAGAACGGGGCCAGCGGCATCGGGTTGGCGGTAATACAGGCGCCACCGGCGATAACCAGTGGATGGCGGTCATTACGTTCGCCAGCATAAAGCGGTATACCACTACCTTTAAGGATGTTTACCACATTGAAATAGTCAAGCTCATAGGAAATTGAAAAAGCAATGGCGGCGAAATCAACCAGCGGTCGCCGCGATTCCAAGCTCAATACAGGTTTATCACTCCAGAATACACGCTCGCAGACGACATCACTGTAGCTATTCAGTAGTTTATAAATGGCATGGATACCCAGGTTGGACATGCCTATATAATATGAGTTGGGGTAGACAAGGGCGATGGGGAGCCTGCCTCCCCAATCCTTTATAATAGTCCCCTGCTCACGTGAAAGTGGCGAATCCCTCCGACGAGCCTTTACCTGCCGTGTTTTCCCGACTTCGCCCCAGCCCATTCTTACTTCCAGCAGCTTCTGAGGAGCCGGCCGTCTATAGTAACCACCCTATCGGCTACATTACGCAGCTGCATGGAGGTCCGTTCCCTGCCGAAGAGCGTCACTTCCACATTTTTGCCATTATCCTTCACCGCCTGCAGCGCGCCAACGAAATCATTATCGCCTGCCACCAGGATGGCAACATCATAATTATTTTTAAAGCTGTGGGTTATCATATCGGTAGCCAGCTGGATGTCCACCCCCTTTTCATAGGGCGGAGTACCCGGCCAGTTGTTATATACCAGCCGCCCCAACCGCAATTCGGTATAGGGTATAGCTTCCACACCGGCAAAAAACTTCTTCTGGTTTTTATACCGCTCCGGCTCCTCTTTCTGCCCCACCTTGGCGTTATAATAGTAGATTCTCACCAGACGACGCCGGTCCAGAATCTTCTGGCAGAACTTGCCGATATCTATATCGGTTCTCTTAAAAAAATGCCTCAGGGAATGATACATATTGCTGCCGTCAATAAATATCATTACCCTTTCTGATCTACCTGCCATATATCACCTCCTTTCTGTTAACACTTAGTATAGCCACACCCCGGGCAGATGAAGCAGCCTTCCTGGAAGATAAGCAGGTTGCCGCAATCCGGGCATTGCCCGGCGATGTTTTTCACCAGCCCATAGTCCTGAACGAGCTTGGTATCTTTATTGCTCCTAGCTTCATCAACACCGGTATATTTTTCCAGAACGCTGGCAATGGCATCGGCGCAGGACAGAACAGACTTGCCATCCTCCCAGGCAATGGACGGGCAACGGATGCCTTTAAGCTGTTTCGCCACCGAGGCAACCTCCACCCCCGACCTTAAAGCCAGAGAAATCAGGCGGCAGATAGCTTCAAGCTGGGCAGAAGCGCAGCCACCGGCTTTACCAAGATGAGAGAAAACCTCGCATATACCCAGTTCGTCTGAATTAACTGTTACATACAAATGTCCACAGCCGGTATTTACCTTCTCGGTCACCCCCGATGTTTTTCTTGACCGCTTTCTTGGGCTAAGCACAGCAACCTTTGTGGAAACATCGGGCTTACCCGTTGTCAATACCTGCCCCTGGCGGCTGCCGTCCCGGTAGATTGTTATCCCCTTCAAACCTTCCTCATAAGCCATCCTGTAAACCTTTGCAATATCTTCCTTTGTTGCGTCCCTGGGGAAGTTGACCGTCTTGGAGACGGCGTTATCGGTATACCGCTGGAAGGCAGACTGCATTCTGACATGCCAGTCGGTATTTATCTCATGGGCGGTAACACACAGCTGTTTGCTACCCTCCGGCACATCATCCATATCACTCAGATGAGCACCATCTGCCAGCTGCTGCATCAAATCCTCGGAGTAGAAGCCTCCCTGCCTGGCGGCTTCCTCAAAATATGGATTCACCTCAACCATCCGCGTGCCATCAAGGATATTTCGCGTATAGCTCAGGGCAAACAGCGGCTCGATGCCGCTGGAACAACCGGCAATGAGGCTCAGCGTTCCGGTCGGAGCGATGGTAGTGCGCGAGGCATTTCTAATCTTTGGACCGCCGATGATATCATAGATGCTGCCCTCAAATGCAGGGAAGGCACTCCTTTCCTGCGCCAGTGCCACCGAGGCTTTCTTTGCCTCTTCATCTATGAATCCCATAACTTCGGAGGCTATCTTGAGCGCCTCCTCCGAGTTATAAGGAATACCCAGCTGGAGCAGCATATCGGCAAAGCCCATTACCCCAAGCCCTATCTTCCTCGCTTTCTTTGTCATTTCTTCTATCTCGGGCAGCGGGAACTTATTGACATCAATAACATTGTCCAGAAACCTGACGGCCGTTTTTACAATCTCAGCCAGTCTGGGGTAATCAATAACGGTAGTGCCACTTTCGCTACGCAACATCCTCGACAGGTTTATAGAGCCCAGATTACAGGACTCATAGGGTAAAAGCGGCTGCTCGCCGCAGGGATTTGTGCTCTCGATTTTACCCAGGTGCGGTGTCGGGTTTCCCTCATTTATACGGTCAAGGAAGACGATACCGGGGTCACCCGTCTGCCAGGCTAAAGCCACTATTTTATCAAATACCTCTCTGGCATTGAGCTTCCCCACCGCTTCTCCCGTATGCGGGTTCAACAGGTCATAATCACCGCCGGCTTTTACCACTTCCATGAAACCGGCTGTTACCGCCACCGAGATATTGAAATTTGTAAGAGCCGAAGGGTCTTCTTTTGACGTTATAAATCTCATAATATCTGGATGGTCAACATTAAGGATAGCCATATTGGCACCGCGGCGCATTCCTCCCTGTTTTATGACATCGGTAGCCACATCAAAAGCGCGCATAAATGAAACGGGACCGCTGGCTACGCCGCCGGTAGAGCCGACCCTATCCATTTCCGGCCGCAGCCTGGAAAAGGAAAAGCCGGTGCCACCACCGCTCTTGTGGATGAGGGCTGTATTTTTAACCGCCTCAAAGATGGATTCCATAGAGTCTTCAATGGGCAGCACAAAGCAGGCCGATAGCTGCCCCAGCTCCCGCCCGGCATTCATCAGGGTGGGTGAATTGGGTAAGAACTCGAGGCTGGTCATCAAGCGATAGAACTCGTCCTCCCGCATCCCTGTATCCGCTTCGGGGTCATACATAATTTCAGCCGAGGCAATCGCCCGTGCCACGCGGCGGAACATCTCTTCCGGCGTCTCGATGACATTGCCCTGTTTATCCTTCTTCAGATATCTCCTTTCTAAAACATGAAGTGCATTCTGCGTAAGGGCAATATCAGCATCAATCTTCGCCTTATCCGCCATAACCGGTTCCCCCTTTTCCTTACTTTCCTCAGCTAAAAAATCCTTTACCGCGCTCAGAATTTCAAATTCGGTAGCTAAATGTTTTTGCTTCTGCTTTTCAGATACCAGGTGTTCCATCCCGGGCAGGGTTTGCGGACGTTCCAGCCGTTCTATCACCTGGCTGGTGAGTTTTTCAATATGGTTTCTATCGGATATACCCATGGACTCGGCAGCGACGAATATAACCCGTGCAATCTGGGTGTGGTCCACCAGCTTCCCGCTTAATTTATCGACCCTGCTCATCTCCGCCTCTTTCGCCACCCCCCGGTCAAGGCTTTCTGTTTATCATCCGGCAGAAGAGATAGCTGGTCACCAGCCTGGATTACTTCAACACCGGCACCTATAAGGGTATCCACTTCCTGTTTCAGGTCTGTAATATCGGTAAAATCGCGATAAACGCTGGCAAAGCGAATATAGGCAATATTATCCAGCTCCCTTAACCTCTCCATTACCATATCACCAATTGTATAACTGGTCACTTCTGCCTTTCCCAGCTGGTAAAGCTCGACTTCTATATCATCAGCCAACTTGTCAACGGCACCGGCCGGCAACGGCCGTTTCTCACAGGCTTTACGGATACCGGCCAGCAGTTTATCTTTTTTAAAATCCTCACGCCTCTGGTCCTTTTTTGCCACGAAAAGGCTGCCCGGCAGTATGCGTTCGTAGGTGGTGAAACGTGAGCTGCATTCCAGACACTGACGCCTTCGGCGCACGCCGTCACTGACATCCCGGGAGTCTATAACCCTTGAATCTTCGCTATCACAATAGGGACATTTCATAACAATAACCTACAGTATATGGTATAGGGAGAATAACTTACCACAATATATAGTGTTTGTCAAGCCATTTTATGGTTATTTTTAGAAATAAAAAGGCTGCAGGATTTTCACCCTGCAGCCTTCTGGCTGGTATCTGGCTCCACCCGGACTAACGGATAAAACCGGATATTTCTATTGAAACCATTTTCTTGAGGATTGAGCCAGCTGTTTTGTGACCTTATCCGCCGGTGTTACCGCCTGGCGCTGGCGGCTGAATAACGGCCGCCGCAAGAACGAGGGGACATCCAATTCATCCTCGGTCTTGATGTTCTTAAGTTGCTTCGTTATCTCGTCTTCCTCCGAGTCACCCTCGAACTCGGTTTTGGAAACGAAGCCGGTAGCAATCAGGGTAATCCTGACATCATTCTCCATGTTGGGATCGTGCGCTACGCCGAAGATAATATTGGCATCCGGGTCTACTGCCTGCCGGATAACTTCGGCAGCCTCGTTGACCTCAAACAGGGTCAGGTCGCTGCCACCAACAATATTAAACAGTACTCCTTTTGAGCCCTCAATGGTAACATCCAGCAGCGGGCTGGCAAGAGCTTCCCTGGCTGCATCTACAGCCCGGTTCTTGGTGGAACCGCGGCCGATGGACATCCATGCCGGACCGGCGTCTTTCATTACGGCGCTGACATCGGCAAAATCAAGGTTAATCATACCGGGAACGGTGATTACCTCTGAGATAGCCTGAACGCCATGGTGCAGTACATCGTCAGCCATCTTGAAGGCGCTGTCGACACCCGTCTTCTGGTCACAGAGGTCCAGCAGGCGGTCATTGGGGATAATAATCAGTGTATCAACCTTGCCCAATAGCTTGCTGATGCCATCCCTGGCAACCTCTGTACGGTGAACACCTTCAAAGCTGAACGGTTTGGTAACCACAGCGATGGTAAGTGCGCCGCTCTCTTTAGCTACCTCAGCGATTACCGAGGCGGCACCGGTGCCGGTACCACCACCCATACCGGCGGTGATAAATACCATATCGGCTCCGCAGATCAGCTCCTTGAGCTCGTCTTTGCTTTCTTCTGCCGCTCTCTGGCCCATCTGATGGTTACCGCCAACACCCAATCCCTTTGTCAACTTTTCACCAAGCTGAATGCGTGTCGGGGCTTCAGTAATAGCCAGAGCCTGGGCATCGGTATTCACGGCAATAAACTCAACACCCTGAATCTCTTCCCTGACCATACGGGTAACAGCGTTACAGCCGCCACCACCTAGACCTATAACCTTAATCTTGGCTGGGTTTGGGACAAAACTTGTTTTTGCCATTTCCTCCTCCTTATTCTTCTACTATAATTTGTAAATATTTATTCTGCATATTAAAAGCTAAACAGTTTGTTAATACTATAAGCTAGCTTTTGCAGTCTTGAAGTGAACCATCCACCCATCCACTTCTTCCGATTGCCCCTGTTCCTGGCTCCCCATAGTAGCAAACCAACACTGGTAGCATAAGCCGGGTCGCAAACGGCATCGGTAATACCGGTAACATGGGTGGGAAGACCAACCCTGACCGGCAGTTTCAGTATTTCACGACCCAGTGTCTCTATACCGGAAAGGTTAGAAGTACCGCCGGTGAGAACCAGCCCAGCCGGCACAAGTGACTCATAATCGGAGCGAGGCATCTCAAGCAGGATAAGCCTCAGGATTTCCTCGACACGAGCGCGGATAATGTCGCACAGGTCCTGATAGGATATGCCATGCCCATCCTCTGATATCGGGCTGGCAGTCTCCATCTTGCTCTCATAGACCGGCATAACAC
>DAOWJL010000024.1 GCA_030640385.1 Dehalococcoidia bacterium
CTTTGAGCAGCGATTGCTTTTTCACAACCATATTATAGCCTGCCTGTGTTGGAAGTAACCAGCATTAAAGCTATACTATGAATATGCCACAGTTTGAAATAGTTTCCGTTTTCGGTTTAACCGGAGACCAGCCCCAGGCGGTGGATAAGCTTGTGGCGGGATTGAACGACGGCTATAAAGGGCAGACGTTGCTGGGTGTTACCGGCAGCGGCAAGACCTTTACCATGGCTAACGTCATCGCCCGGGTGCAAAAACCGACACTGGTCATCAGCCACAACAAGACGCTGGCTGCCCAGCTTTACTCCGAGTTCAAGGAGTTCTTCCCCGATAATGCCGCCGAATACTTCGTCAGCTACTATGACTACTACCAGCCGGAAGCCTATATACCACGCACAGATACCTATATTGAGAAGGAAGTTGATATCAACGAAGAGATTGACAAACTGCGCCACGCCTCCACCCGCGCCCTTTTTGAAAAGCGGGACGTGGTTATCGTCGCCTCCGTATCCTGTATCTATGGCCTGGGTGAACCGGAGGAATACCGCAGTTTCGTGCTGAGTCTTAAAAAGGGGGGGAATTACCGGCGGGATGAAATTTTGCGCAAACTGGTGGATATGCAGTATGAGAGAAACGATATCGACTTCACCCGCGGCAGGTTCCGCATCCGCGGCGATACCCTTGAAATACAGCCGTCATATGAAGAGATAGCTACCAGGATAGAGTTTTTCGGCGATGAGATTGAGCGCATGATAAGGATAGACCCGCTCACCGGCGAATTTTTAAGCGAACTTGATTCAACCGATATATACCCGGCAAAGCACTTCGTCACCTCCCAGGAGAAGCTGCTGGAGGCGGTGGTAAACATCAAGCAGGAGCTGTCAGACCGCCTCACCGAGCTTAAAAAACAGGGCAAGCTGCTGGAAGCCGCTCGTCTGGAGCAACGCACCAACTATGATCTAGAGATGCTGGTGGAAGCCGGCTACTGCAACGGCGTCGAGAATTACTCCCGCCACCTGTCACAACGTGCAGTGGGTAGCCCGCCATACACACTGCTGGACTATTTCCCCGATGACTTCCTGCTTATAATCGACGAATCCCATATGACGCTGCCACAGATCCGCGGTATGTATAATGGAGACCGCTCACGCAAGGAAACACTGGTGGACTACGGTTTTCGCCTGCCATCGGCGCTGGATAACCGCCCGCTTAACTTCGAGGAATTCAACAAGCGTATAAACAAGGTAATCTATACATCGGCGACACCATCGGAATATGAATACGAGCACAGCCAGCAGGTTGTCGAACAGCTTGTGCGCCCCACCGGTTTGCTTGAGCCGACAATCGAAATCAAGCCGACGAAGGGACAGGTTGATGACCTTGTACACCAGGTAAAGCTGCGGGTAGAAAAAAGAGAACGCTGCCTAGTAACCACCCTGACCAAGAGATTGGCGGAGCAGCTGGCTGACTACCTTGTCGAGACGGGTATAAAAACCCATTACCTGCACTCCGAGATTGATACCCTTCAGAGGGTGGAGATACTGCGCGACCTGCGTCTGGGTGTTTATGATGTCGTCGTCGGTATCAACCTGCTGCGGGAGGGGCTCGACCTGCCGGAGGTAAGTCTGATTGCTATCCTTGACGCCGATAAAGAAGGCTTCCTGAGGTCTGAAGGAGCATTGATTCAGACGATGGGCAGAGCCTCCCGCCATATTGACGGACATGTTATTATGTATGCCGATAAAACCACAGGCTCTATGGAAAGAGCAATAGCGGAAACAAAACGTCGCCGCAAGATTCAGGAGGCCTATAATAGAGCGCATGGCATCACGCCGCAGGGGATAAAAAAGGCAATAAAGGATATTACGCTGCGGGTAAAGGCAGTCGCCGAAACCAGAACAGGATACGTTGCCATCCCGGAAACAAGAGAGGATATAGCCCGACTGGTCAAAGAGCTGGAGAAGCAGATGAAAGCAGCAGCTAAAAATCTTGAGTTCGAGAAGGCGGCACTACTGCGAGACCGTATAATAGAATTGCGCCGTGAGCTTGTCACAACGGAGTTACCAGAATGAACAATGATGATAATAACATAGAAACACGACAGGAGCGCCGCCAGAAACGCGCCGAAAAGAGAAGGGAGCGTTTGCCCAAGCACGGCAAAAACCTGGTAAAGATATACCGTGATGCGATACTTAAAAGACTAAGGGGAAAAGGAAATAGTAAAAAGTCATAAGGGATGATAGAATGAGAACTAATAATTTACCGGAGGGAGGTCATTATGAAAAAGGAAAGTGCTATGAAAGAACGCCTGCATGAGCAGATATCCTCAGAACTGAAACAAAGCGCCCGCACCGATACCGTCATCGTCATTACGGCAATCTTCCTCAACCTGCTATTTCTGGCCATCAATTCCGGGGTTGCAGCAGCCGTACGTGAGTTTGACTATAACGGACCCGGCATAGAGAGGACAACAAGCTTCAATCCCACCGCACTGATTATACTGGTCATTCTCATCGTTGTGATAACAGCCATCAATTTCTTCGTCCTGCGCATGCTGTCAAAGGGCAAGGAAAGAAGAGCCAAGTTGATGGCCGGGCTGATGAAGATGTACCGGGAAGAGGGTATGGACCAGTATTATGATGCTTCCGTTGAGAAGGGATATGAAGCCAGATACAACCTCTTCAGTGCCGTTGTCGTTTCGCTGGGGGCGGTGGCTGTTTTAGTGCCGATTCTGGTTTCTTCAATGAGTTGTTAGTAAGATGATTTGGTGGGGTGTTAGGAGGAAGATAAAGGATTATAGTGGAAAGAGGGTTAGGTAATCAGCCATTATTGACTGCTTTATTTTTCCTTACTAAGCGCTTTCTTTATCCTCTCTTCATATTCGACATCTTGCCTTAACTCTCTAAACAATGGCCAAGTAAGAAAATCATCTTCGGTCATTTCTCCTATAGCAATCGCTTTCTCGGCATTTCGGTAAAAACCTTCCATTAGGCTCTACATTATTAACAAATACCATTATACTTTCAAGATTATTAGTGAAACTTTCTATTATTCCATTAGGGCTAACCGCGATTTCTTTTGTTTTTTTCTTTTTTACCACTCTACAACCTCCAAACTTCTAAACCTCCGCCCCACCATCATCAATAACCTTACCCATCTCCTCCTCAAGCTGCTCCATCAGGCGGGCGGCGCGGGGGTAGCCGATGTGAAGCTTGCGCTGCAAATAAGATGTGGATATATTTATATGTTCCTCGGCCAGCTGTTTGGCAGATTCCAGCAGCGGGTCTGTAGGATAGCCACCCCTCATAGTAGTGGTTACCGGCGGCACCAGTTCTTCAATCTTCAACAATCCGGATGCTTCCTCCGGCCTCTGGCTGCTCCAGAAATAGACGAGCCTCTCCACCTCCGGGTCAGAAACGAAACACCCCTGCAAACGCTTGGGCTTACTGGCTTCGGTCGGCATATAGAGCATATCGCCCCGCCCCAGCAGCTTCTCGGCGCCGCCAAAATCAAGTATGGTGCGTGAATCCACCTGTGAGGTTACGGCAAAGCTGATGCGGGTGGGGAAGTTAGCCTTGATTAATCCGGTAACTACATCCACCGAAGGCCGCTGGGTAGCTACCACCAGATGGATGCCGACTGCCCGGGCAAGCTGCGCCAGGCGGCACAGGATATGCTCTACCTCATCGAAGCCAGCCATCATCAAATCAGCCAGCTCATCTATTATCAGTATAAGGTTGGGCAGCTTCTCACTACCCACCTTAGTTTTATTATAGCCGTCTATATTACGCACACCGGCATCAGCCATTTTCTTATAGCGTTTATCCATTTCCTGGTTGAGCCAGCGCATCGCGTTCAGCGCC
>DAOWJL010000089.1 GCA_030640385.1 Dehalococcoidia bacterium
CTGGGGCGGGGTGGCTCGGATACGACGGCGGTGGCGCTGGCAGCCGGGCTGGGGGCGGAGGCATGCCAGATATATACCGATGTCGAGGGTATCTATACCGCCGACCCGCGCCTGGTTCCGGAAGCGCATAGCCTGGCTGAAATCGGCTATGAAGAACTGCTGGAGCTGGCGACCTATGGAGCTAAAGTAATGCACCCCAGGGCAGTTGAACTGGGAGAGCTGTTCAATATACCAATACTAGTAGCCTCCAGTTTTAAAAACAGCCTGGGCACACTAATTCATGGAGGGGCGTCTATGGAAGTACGTAACAAGGTGAGCGGTATCGCTCACGACCTTAATGTAGCTAAAATAACGGTGGTCGGTGTTCCCGACCGGCCGGGTATTGCCTCATCTATTTTTGAACCCCTGGCAGAGGCCGGTATCAGTGTGGATACCATTGTCCAGAATGCCAGCATTGAGAACATTACCGACCTGACCTTCACTGTAGCCAAGGGTGATCTGGCTAAAGCAATGAAGGTAATAAAACCGATTGCCGAATCCATCGGCGCACGGCAGTGTGCCAGTGACTCAAAACTGGGTAAGGTCAGTGTAATCGGCACCGGTATGCAAAATACACCCGGTTTTGCCGCCAGGCTGTTCAGCACCCTTAGCAAGGAGGGTATAAATATCCAGCTGATTACCACCTCGGAGATAAGGATAACCTGTATCATTGATGAAGCCAGGGTCAGCGAGGCGGTTCGTGCCCTGCACAGAGCATTTGAGCTGGAGCAGGTAGAGTGATAAAAGGGGATGGGTAATCTCATCCCCTTTTATTTTTTACTACGTTTCTGGTGGTTGCTAGGCGGCGACTACTTCTTTGACCTCCGGTATTTCCTGCCTGAGGATTTGTTCAATACCGTTCTTCAGTGTCATGGTGGACATTGGGCAGCTGGCACAGGCACCAGTCAGTTTTAGCTTTACCACACCATCTTTAACCTCAACCAGCTCAACGTTACCGCCATCAGCCACCAGGCTGGGACGAATCTTGTCCAGTACTTTCTCTACCCTATCTTCCATAATGATAACCCCTCCTTTGATTTTAATTGCTTTCTTCAGGACAGGGATGCTCCTCTGTTTTGCCGTGGCATTCCAGTATCTGCTGCGGGGCGCACTCTCCCGGCTTGCCTTTTAACTTCTCAGGGTGCTTGCAGATATCATCATTTTTGTGTTGGCACATTTCAGTCTCTTATTTGATATGGTGTCTGAAATTAAGATTATCACGGCTATAAAATCTTGTCAATTTTCCGTTAAACTTTTATATTCAAAAATATTCTATTTGAAGTCAGAATTTACTTGACTTTATCTGGTTACACTGGAGTAAAATAGTTCTTTGGGGAAAGCATATTTCAGGAAATTTGTTAAATCAGAGGATATATTATGTCACACGAGACGGAAGAACAGGCGAGGCTGATACGGCGGAGCAGTAAAGAGGCTATAACCCTGGCTATGGAAGGGCGGTGGCGGGAGGCGGTAGCTGCCAATAAGAGTATTATAGAGAACTACCCAGATGACGTTGATGCTCACAATCGTTTAGGCCGGGCCTATATAGAGCTGGGTGAGTACTCGCTTGCCAGGGAGGCATATAGCCGGACAAAAGAGATCGACCCTTATAGCACAATTGCTGAAAAGAACCTGCGCCGCCTTGCCCATCTGAGGGAAACAGATGCCATGCCAGGGGAAGGCTTTCAGCGGGTGGAGCCGCAGGTTTTTATCGAGGAAACCGGCAAGGCGGGGGTGGCCAGAATTTATCGCCTGGCGGCAAAAGAGGTCCTGGCCGAGGTTTACGCCGGTGATAAGGTGAACTTGAGAATAGTTGATTCCAACCTTATAGTAGAAAATCTGCGCCAGCAATATCTGGGGCAGGTAGAGCCAAGACATAGTCAGTGGCTTATTAAGTTAATCAAGGGTGGTAACAAGTATACGGCTACCGTCATTAGTTCTTCGGAGGATATGATGGCGGTCATTATCCGGGAAACCTACCAGCATCCTTCACAGGAGGGGCAGCTTTCCTTTCCGTCAAAGGGTCTTGGTAGCCTCAGGCCATACGTTAGTGATAGAATACTAAGGCGCCAGATAGAATATAATGAAGCAGCGGTGGTGGAACCTGATTATATTAAGGCCGGCGAAGATGAAACAGAGTTACTATCTGGCGAGCCAGTGGATGAGGACAATGAAGATGAGGAGCAGGAGGTTTAACTGAACATGGTTCTGGGTAAGATAAGGCCGGTAAATATTGAAGATGAGATGAAGGGCTCCTACCTTGATTATGCAATGAGCGTCATTGTTTCCCGAGCCCTCCCCAATGTATGGGATGGGCTCAAGCCGGTGCACCGGCGTATTCTCTATGCCATGCACGGGTTGGGACTCAACCACACAAGTCCGCATAAGAAGAGCGCCCGCGTCGTCGGTGAAGTTTTAGGTAAATATCACCCCCACGGTGATGCTTCTGTTTATGATGCTATGGTGCGTATGGCTCAGCATTTCTCGATGCGCCATATGCTTGTTGATGGCCAGGGTAACTTCGGCAGTGTTGACAACGATCCACCGGCAGCCATGCGCTATACCGAAGTGCGTCTGGCTGCAATCGCCGAGCAGATGCTGCTTGATATTGACAAAGATACCGTTGACTTCATGCCCAACTTCGATGACAGCCTTACCGAGCCGGTGGTTATGCCCAGCCGCTTGCCCAATCTGCTTGTGAATGGCAGTTCCGGTATTGCCGTTGGTATGGCTACCAATATCCCGCCACACAATCTGGGAGAAGTTTGTGATGCCGTATCATATCTCATTGATTATCCTCAGGCTAACGTTGATGAACTTATGGAGTTTGTAATGGGGCCTGATTTCCCCACCGGCGGCATTATTCTGGGGCAGGAAGGCATCAGGAGCGCATATGCTACCGGGCGTGGCCGGGTGGTTGTACGGGCTAAGGCTTATTCTGAAGATTCCTCTTCAACCGGCCGCCGTCAGATAGTGGTTACCGAATTGCCCTATCAAACTAATAAAGCCGCCCTGATTGAAAAAATAGCCAACCTTGTCAAGGACAAGAAGATCAGCGGCATCAGCGAGCTGCGAGACGAATCTGACCGCCAGGGTATGCGTATTGTTATCGAGCTAAAGAGGGAAGCCCTGTCGCGCCAGGTGCTGAACAACCTCTACCGCCATACCCAGATGCAGTCAGCTTTCTTTGTCAATATGCTGGCTCTGGTTGCCGGACAGCCAAAGGTAATCAGCCTCCGCGAAGCACTGCAGCATTTTATAGATTTCCGCCATAAGGTAATCACCCGGCGCTCACGCTTTGAGCTTAAGGTGGCAAAGGAAAGGGCGCATATCCTGGAAGGGCTTAAGATTGCCCTGGATAACATAGACGCAATAGTGGCTACCATCCGTAAGTCAAAAAACGCTGAAGCGGCACGCAGTGCCCTTATGGAGGGTTTTAGCCTGACCAGAATACAGGCACAGGCTATACTTGATATGCAACTACGCCGGCTGGCTAATTTAGAGAGGCTTAAAATCCTTGAAGAGTATGCCGAGGCGGTAAAGACAATCGCC
>DAOWJL010000060.1 GCA_030640385.1 Dehalococcoidia bacterium
GATTTCCGCCATAAGGTAATCACCCGGCGCTCACGCTTTGAGCTTAAGGTGGCAAGGGAAAGGGCGCATATCCTGGAGGGGCTTAAAATTGCCCTGGATAACATAGATGCAATAGTGGCTACCATCCGTAAGTCAAAAAGCGCTGAAGCGGCACGCAGTGCCCTTATGGAGAGTTTTAGCCTGACCAGAATACAGGCACAAGCTATACTTGATATGCAACTACGCCGGCTGGCTAATTTAGAAAGGCTTAAAATCCTTGAAGAGTATGCCGAGGTGGTAAAGACAATCGCCTATCTTGAGGAGCTGCTGGCTAATCCAAGGCGAATGATGCTGCTCATAAAAGAGGAAATAGCTGCGGTAAAGTCAAAATTCGAAAACCCGCGGCGGACCGAGATAAGCGTACAGGAAGCCCTTGACTTCAACGAGGAAGACCTTATCCCCCATCAAAGGATGGTAGTTACCCTTAGCGAGCGAGGTTTCGTAAAGAGGGTGCCGTCAAAAGCCTATACACTGCAGCACCGCGGCGGCAAGGGGATTATCGGTATGGTGACCCGGGAGCAGGACGCCGTTAGATTCCTGGTGGTGGCTGATACCCATGATAACCTGCTCTTTTTTACCGATAGAGGTAAGGTTTTCAGCCTTAAGTGTTATGAACTGCCAGCCGATAGCTCGCGGACTGCCAAGGGGATGGCGGTGATCAATCTATTTCCCATTGCCGAGAATGAAAAGGTTACCGCTGTCGTAGCTGTTAGCGAATTTACCTCAGGTGGCTATATGCTGATGGCTACCAGTGGCGGCGAGATAAAAAAGACTTCTGTTGAGAGCTTCAGTTCGGTACGCAGTAGCGGACTTATCGCCATGGATTTAGCTAAGGGTGATAGCCTGGTGGCGGTCTGTCTGGCTATGGACGAAGATGACGTTATAGTGGTGACGGACAAGGGGCGATCGGTGAGGTTTCTGGTATCCGAGCTTAGAGCCAGCCTGAGAGCCAGCGGTGGCGTGCGCGCTATCCGGTTGGCTAAAGATGTTCGGGTAATCGGGATGGATATTACCCAACCCGAAGCCTTTGTGCTGGTGGTCACCTCCGGCGGCCATGGCAAACTTACCCCCGTTGAAGACTATCCACGCCAGCACCGTGCCGGTAGCGGAGTGAGAACCTATAAGACCAATGAACAAACAGGCATGGTAACTGCCGCCCGGGTGGTAACCCAGAGTCAGCAGGTTATGATTATATCCGCCAATGGTATTATTACCCGTACACCGGTAAAGGAAAAAGACCCCAGAAAGGGCATTACCATCCAGGGGCGCAGTACCCAGGGAGTACGGCTGATGAGGCTTGAAGCCGGCGATAGCGTGGTCGCCATTGCCGCCTTTGAATAGAAAATCGTTAATTTAGATTTTAATCTGCCTTTGTCGGCAGTCCGGTTGTGAATATTCAATCCCGCAGGCATTGCAAGCTTCAAGGCGACAGTCTGGAGTTAACTCCTCCTCTAGGGCAAGCTCGTATTCCCGCTTCAGGAAAGCCGGATTTATTCCGGTGTCGATATGCCCCCAGGGTAAGGGTTCATCCGGGGAACGCTGCCGCTGAGCGTAGAATTTGGGTTTCAAGCCGGCTTCTTTGAATGCACGCAGCCAGATTTCGTAGTTGAAGTGTTCGCTCCAGCCGTCGAATACAGCCCCCAGCTGCCAGGCGCGGTATATAACCTTACCCAACCGCCTGTCTCCACGGGACATAACTGCCTCAAGCAGGCTTGTTTTAGTCTCCTGCCAGGACAGTTTCACTCCCTTTCGGCGCAGTTCCGCTTTCAGGATTTCATGCTTTGAATTTAATTGTTTTTCGCTGTCCATAGCTACCCACTGGAAGGGGGTGTGGGGTTTGGGTACGAAAGTAGACAGGCTGATTCTTATCCGAGGCCTTCTCCCCGGTGTTTTTTTACCCAGTGCGTGTATTTTATTCACCAGCCGGGCGATGCCCTGTATGTCGTCTTCTGTTTCCGTGGGCAACCCGAGCATAAAGTAGAGTTTCAGGTTCTGCCAGCCCCTTTCAAAGGCAGCCGCCGCCGTGGCTAAAAGTTCATCCTCCGGGATATATTTATTGATTACCCGCTGCAACCGCTGGCTGCCGGCTTCGGGGGCGAATGTAAGCCCTGACCTTCTGCGGGACGGTAGCGAATCTATCAGTTTTACCGAGTCGCGGCTGATACGCAGGCTGGGCAGTGATACAGCCAGGTTTTGCCTGCCGTAACACCGAGCTATCTCGGCTACCAGTTCATCAATAGCATTGTAATCACTGGTGCTCAGTGATACCAGCGAGACTTCGTCATAGCCGCAGTTTGTGATCAGCCCGTCTACCGCCTTGAGTATTTCCTCTCTTGGGCGCTGGCGCACCGGCCTGTATATGATGCCGGCATTACAGAAACGGCACCCCCGGCTGCACCCACGGCTGATTTCTATTGCCCCCCGGTCGTGGATTACCTCTATATATGGAACAACCGGGCTGGTTACCGGTGGTGGCAGCCTGGAAACTATCTGCCGTTTTATTAGCGGGCTGGCTTCGGCTGCAGTGGGCGTAATGCTCTTGAAAAGACCATCCGGCTGATACTCCACATGGTACAGGCTGGGCACGTATATGCCGGGCATAGTGGCGACCTGGCGCAGCAGTTCCTTTCTTGAAGCCTTCTTGTCCTTCCAGCCACGAAAGCAGGTAACAAGCTCCGGTAGCAGCTCTTCCGCCTCCCCGATTACGAAAAAGTCAATGAAGTCGGACATCGGCTCTGGGTTAAGGACACAGCTGCCGCCGGCAATTATTATCGGGTGGCTGTCATTTCTTTCGCCGGCGAGCACCGGAATCCGCGACAGGTGTAGCATATTTAGCACGTTGGTGAAAGTGAGCTCATAACCCAGTGAGAAGCCGATAAAATCGAACTCATTTAGGGGATGGCTACTTTCCAGGCTGAGCAAAGGTATCCCGGCAACCTCTATGGCGGCTGCCATATCCGGCCAGGGAGCAAATACCCTTTCGGCGAGGACGCCCGGCTGGCCATTCAATATGTCATAGAGGATACCCAGAGCTATGTTGGACATGCCGATTTCGTACGTATCGGGGTAACTGAGGGCTATCTTTATGTCTGCTTTATGCCAGTCCTTGATAATGCTGTTCCACTCGCCACCGGTATAACGGGCTGGCCTGGTGACATTGAATAATATATTATCGGGATAGGGCAAAAACTTCCTCCCGGTTATAGTATACCCGCCCTCTTGAGTTATGAGCAACGTTGTCTCTTTGACGTTTGGCTTTTGGGCGGTTAAAATAGCACAATAATTATCAAGGAGTTGAGATGGATTACCTCTGGGCGCCATGGCGCATTGAGTATATAAAAAAGGCAAGAGATGAAGAAAAAGAGGGCTGTATTTTATGCGGTAAGCCGGCCGAGAAAAATGACGCCTCTAATCTGATACTCCACCGGGGGCGGCGTTGTTTTATTATTATGAACAGCTACCCTTATAACTCCGGTCATCTGATGGTTGCCCCCTACCGCCATGTGGCGAATCTAGAGGATTTGAATGATGAAGAACGCAACGAACAGTTCGAGCTGGTCAGCCGTAGCGTCGCCATATTGAAGCAGGTAATCAAAGCCGAGGGTTTTAATATCGGTATGAACCTGGGGCGGATAGCCGGCGCCGGTATTGACAAGCATATCCACACCCATATCGTACCCCGCTGGGTGGGGGATACCAACTTTATGCCGGTGGCAGGTGATATAAAAGTGGTGAACGAGGCGCTTAAAGATACCTACAAGAAGCTGGCAGGTGAATTCTAGGGTAAAACAGGAGTCCGGATATTATGGATGGTTTGGATACTATTGTAGAAATGCTGCCTTTTATTATACCGCTACTGATACTTCAGCTTGCTTTAATGATTGTTGCCCTTGTCGATCTGATCAAGCGTCAGCGGGTTAAAGGGGATAACAAAGTACTGTGGGCGTTACTTATTGTGCTGGTTAATATTATCGGGCCTGTTGTTTACCTTATCTTCGGGCGGGAGGAATAGCATAATTGGTAGCAATTAAATGTGAGGGGCTGACAAAGCGTTATCGTGATGTCGTTGCCCTCGACAGCCTTGACCTGAGCGTTGAGGAGCGCTCTATTTTCGGCTTTCTGGGTCCCAACGGTGCCGGCAAGACCACGACCGTAAAGCTGTTGGTTGGGCTGGGCAATCCGTCGGTGGGCAGAGCCTGGGTTGCCGGCAAGGAGGTCACCCCCGAAGCCATCGGGCTGAGGAAGAAGATTGGCTATTTGCCTGAAGTGCCCGCCTTTTATAATTGGATGACCGGGCTGGAGTTTTTAAGCTTTGTCGGCGAACTGCACCATCTTTCAAAAGCGGAAATAGAGAATCGCTGCGATGAACTGCTGGAGCTCGTTGAATTAAAAGAGGCGGCAAAGCGCAGGATAGGCGGCTACTCACGCGGTATGCGGCAGCGGCTGGGCATCGCCCAGGCAATTATAAATAAGCCTGAAGTCCTTTTCCTCGATGAACCGTGTTCGGCTCTTGATCCTATAGGCAGGCGGAAGGTGCTGGAACTTATAAAGCGTTTATCTGCCGGAGCTACCGTATTTATGTCAACACACATATTATCAGATGTGGAGAGGGTGTGTGACTCTGTCGGTATCATAGACCGGGGCAAACTGATTACAACTTCGTCGATGGAGGAATTGCAGCGGAAATATACCCGTTCCGTCTTTGAGCTTGAGTTTGAAGAAGACACCTCTCCCCTGGTTGCTAAACTTCAGGCCGTGCCATGGCTGGTTAAAGCGGAGCAGGTGGAGGTGAACGGCTCACCTGCCCTGCGCATACAGGTGACGGATATTAACACAGCCAAGCGGGAGCTACCTGGCATTGTTGCCGCCAGCGGCTTGACCTTGCTCCGATACGAGTTAGCCCTGCCCAGTTTGGAGGATATCTTTGTTGAACTGGTGGCCGGTGGGGGCAACAAATGAGCGGTCTGGGTGTCCTGATAAAGAAGGAACTAAAGGAACAGCTTAAGACATACAGGTTCCTCATAATAACCACCGCCTTTCTGTTTTTTGGCCTGACGACGCCATTGATGCTCAAGTATCTGCCCGAAATCCTCAAGATGGCCGGAGAGGACATAATAATTGATATACCGCCGGCTACGGTAGTGCAGGCACTGACGGAATACGCCGGTACAATTGTACAAATAGGCGTACTGATAGCGGTTCTGGTTACAATGGGGGCTATCTCCCGGGAGAGTGAAAAGGGTACGGCGGCAATGGTGTTGAGTAAGCCGGTAAGCCGGATAGCTTTTATATTAGCCAAGCTGTTTGCCCTGAGCACCAGCTTTGTAGCCGCCCTTGTGCTGGCGTCAATGGCCTGCTATGGCTATACAGTTCTTCTTCTGGGTGAGGCTGACATTGTGGCATTCATAGCTTTGAACGGGCTGTTAATATTATTTTTTGTTGTTAGCATCTCGGTAACATTGCTTTTCTCCAGTATGTTTAAGAGTCAGCTTGCCGCCGGGGGTCTGGCGCTGGTTGTCCTCGTCGGGCAGGCGATTATGGTAAATATCCCAAGAATCGGTGCCTATATGCCGTCTAACCTGGTGAGCTGGGGGACAGGGCTTCTTTCCGGAGATATAGCCAGTGCCTGGGGCGCGGTGAGGATAAGCCTGGCGATAATTATTGCCTGCCTTTATCTAACCTGGCTAAAAGTGCGGAACAAAGATCTCTAGCAGATAATCCTTTGCCCTGGCTCGTTAGAGGCTTGTGGTTTAGTTGAAATAACTATCAAGAGTAGTATCTTCAATATTTATATCGTTTTCATTCAGTAGATTTAATAATTCATCTTTCCATTGTCGCCTTGTATTTTCGGCTTCCAGTAATAACTCATAGGCTTCACTAATCCACTCTATATTGGTCCTCTCAATCCCCAGGGTTAGCTGATAGACCGCCTGTAGAATTAAACGGCATTCGCTGCCCCATTTTGTTATTACATTTCTTAATATGTCAGGCGGTGTTGATTCGTCGACATCAATTTGAATCTCCTCCATCCGGTCAAGCAGCTTATTCAGCCCTTCTATTTTCTGGCTCTGGCTCATAACGGCATAGAGTTCGGTTAGCGTCCCGTAGTCCTCAAGCCAACTGCTATGTGCCTGTGCTACCGGTGCCATGTTTTCAAGATAATTTGTAATTTCCTGCGTATCTACCCTCGGTCTTGACAAGATACCGAAAGCTATCGCTACTATAAAAACCAAAGCTATGATTGCTATAGAGATCCGTGTCGCCTTTATATTCATTTGACTTCGCTCGGATGAGATAAAGCAATTTTCTCACATTCTTTATGACACAAACAAGTTATAAACCAAATATTTTTACCCGGTTATTATGAATAGTGAGTTTTGGTTATGATATGTGACCTTGAATCTTACCGTGAGATCGTCTAGTATTATATATAAATAAAAACTGAATAAAGCTAAGGGGGCGTTGAACCGTAGCCTGTAAGTGGTCACTTGGGTGCGGGGAGCCAGTAGTGAAACCGACCTTTCAAGGTCGGTTTTGTTTTTTGGTTTTACTAACCGGAAGTATTTAGAAATGGCATCTTTTAGATAGGAAAAGGGAGTTAATTATGGCTGCCAGAGTTATCGTTTCGGCTCGTCAGATGAGATATTTGCTTTATGTCCTGTTTGGATTAATAGTTGCAGACGGCATACTGAGCGATTTTCTTGTTTCACGGAATCTGGGCCGGGAATGGAATCCGTTGCTCAAAACGCTGATGGGCGGTGAGCAGTTCATGCTGATAAAGGTATGTGGTGCATTGCTGGTAATGATTTTATTGTGGAACATATACAGAAAGCGGCCGGGTATGGCTGTTATAAGCAGTCTATGCTCTCTTGTTTTTTACACGGCAATTATATACTGGAACCTGTTTGCCCTGGCATTAACAAGCATCTCGTGATTGCCTCAGTATTGATTCGCTATAACCAAGCTTGCCTTATTTTTTCCCTTCCCCCAGCTCCTCCGTAATAGCCTTGGCCATCTTTAGAAATAGTTTTCTCAGCTTTTTCATAACATCTTCCGCATCCTGTTCCCCGGCTAATCTTGCTTCTTCGGCGGCTTTTCTGGATTCCGCTGCAGCCTTTTCAATCTCATCCAGGATGATGGGCAGAGGCGTATCCATAATCCCATGCTTGGTTTCATATTCTTTTTCGATATTTCCTCCTCCTTCAGTTAACCGGATTGCTTTTTTAAGATTATATATCAGAACCTGGTTTTAGCCTTGTAACCTGGCGCCCCCAATGGAATTCGAATCCATGTTGCCGGCTTGAAAGGCCGATGTCCTAGGCCTCTAGACGATGGGGGCGTTAGAAGAAGTATAGCAAAGAAAAGCCATTTTGGAAAATGCGTTTCTGTGTAATATGAACTATAGCTAAAAGAGCAATATTGGCTGTGTATTTACCACTATTGTGCTACAATAATCAAAGATATGAAAGAAGCGGGCGATAATCATAAGGCAGAGGTGGAGAAGAAAAGTAACTGGGTAAAAACGAGATTAATTCCTCTGCTGGGTTTACTCGTTGTAGTCGCCCTTGCTGTCACTATTTTTTTGCTTTATGAGAATAACCCGGAAAAATTCGATCAACTGGAAGAATTAGGTTACCTAGGAGCTTTCCTTAGCAGCCTTATCCTGAATGCCACTGTAGTCCTGCCTGCCGGTAATTTCCTGGTTATATTTGCCCTTGGCACCGCTCTGTCGCCTGTCCTGGTCGGTATTATCGGCGGGCTGGGGGCGGCCATCGGCGAGCTTACCGGTTACGCTGCCGGTTACAGTGGGCAGGCAATTATCCAGAAACAGCGGCTGTATGTCCGGCTGGAGAAGTGGATGAAAAGGTGGGGTTTCCTGACCATCTTCCTGCTTTCAGCCTTTCCCCTCTTTTTTGACATAGCCGGCATTGCTGCTGGTGCGCTGCGCTATAAAGCCTGGAAATTTTTTGTCGCCTGCTTGTTGGGAAGGATACTATTGTATATCGCCATCGCCTGGGCGGGTGCGCTGGGTTTGGACTGGTTAAAAAATATGATTAATTGACCGGGGATTTAACCTTCAGCAGCAGCAGCCCGCCAAGCATGAAGAATAAAAGACAAGCAACAAGCATAATCTGGTAACCCAGTCCGGTAGTAACCGCTTCGTAGCGGTCAATCAACGGCCCGACCAAACCCGCCAGGACACCGGCGCCGGCGGTCGCCATATTAGCCAGACCAAGGTATCTTGCCTCTTTCCCTTTTGCCACCAGGTCGGTGGCTAAAGCCCAGTTTGCACTGGAGAAGGCGCCCGTAGCTATCCCCAGGATGCCGGCGGCAATCATTATTGAGGCGTAGCTCTGGTACAGGATTATGACCAGAATACCCAGGGTACCCAGAATCGCCGAGGAGAAGGCAATTGGCTTGCGTCCCAATCTGTCTGATAGGCGCCCGGCGGGGTAAGCCACTATCAGCATACCGATTACGGCTAGTATTGAAAATCTGAAAACCGCTTCGGCCGGGTCAGCGGCACCGATGACATCCTGCAAAAAATACAGGGCAAACCGCTGGATGATAGCCAAGGCCAGGAAAAAGAACAGGCGGGATGCCAGAAACCAGCAAAAATTGCGGTGTACCTTGATAAAGCTGATTAAGCGGGATACCCGAAACCACGCCAGGCAATGGTTTAGCTTGGTGCCGATATTAAATGTAAAGGCGGGCAGTTGCAAGCCGCCGGTACCGGGTCGCTCTTTAACCAGAAAGACGGTAGCCGCCATAAATATCAGCAAAACGATTCCCGGTAGCGCCAGGGATAGCCATAACCACTGGCTTCCCTGGCCGATGGCGTAATTATCCATGAAGATAGCTATGGGGTATAAAAGGGCGACCCCGCCCAGTATCTCTAAAAATCCCTTCACCCCTGAAGCAAGCCCCCTCTTTCCTTCAGGCACAAGGTCGGGAATGAAGCCCTGATGCGGCCCCTGCAGCGTATTGCTGCTTATTTGCAGGAAACAATATACTATAAAAAGAACGACATAGCTGCCGGCCAGCCCTATGCCGGGTAGGAGCAGCAGGAGGAACAAAGCGCCCACCAGGATAAAGGGACGCCGGCGGCCCCATCTGAAACCGGAGCGGTCGCTGATAGCACCGATTATCGGTTGCACTATCATTGCCAGGATTAAGCCGGCGGAGATAAGCAGCCCCAGATGGGTATTTTTCTCCGATTCGGGGACAAAATCCAGCACTCTCAGGGGCAGGATAATGGCGTGCATCCCCTGCCATAGTGCGGTTGTGGCAAAGACCAGGATTGTAATCTTGAGGTAGTCCCAGGTGCCAAAGCCCCTGGTTTTCAGGCTGGAATTACCGTCTGCTTCATTCTTCACGTCAGGCTAAAGCATAGCAGAGCTTTGGATTGTGGGCAATGTCAGGCTCTACGGGTAAACCGCCAGTGCTTCCAGCCCGGTGGTTTCCGGCAATCCCAGCATCAGGTTCATATTCTGGATAGCCTGTCCGGCGGCGCCTTTAACCAGGTTGTCGATACAGCTGATGACGATCAACCTGCCGGCTCTTTTATCAATAGTCGGATAAACAAGGCAAAGGTTTGAACCCAGGGTATGCTTTGTATGGGGTGGGGAGGTTGTTACCTTGACAAAGGACTCGTCTTTATAGAAATCAAGATATATCTGCCTTAGTTCTGCCTCCTCCATTTTGCCGGAGGCAAGCCTGTTAGTGAGCGGAGCGTAGCAGGTTGTCAGAATACCTCTTGTCATCGGTATCAAATGGGGAACGAAGGTTACCGATGCCGGCTGGTCTGGCTGGAGCAGATTCAACTCCTGGATAATTTCCGGCAGGTGGCGGTGCCCCTCCAGGGCATAGGCGGCAACATCTTCATTAACCTCTGCGAAATGTGTTTTAAGGCTCATCGTTCTGCCGGCGCCGGAGATGCCGGACTTGCTGTCGATAATAGCGTGATTGCCAACCAACCCCTGTTTTACTGCCGGGGCCAGAGCCAGAATGGCGCCGGTGGGGTAGCAGCCAGGGTTAGCCACCAGCCTGGCAGAGGTAATCTGTCGGCGGTACAACTCCGGTAAGCCGTATACCGCCTGTTCAAGCATTTGCGGTGCCGGGTGGGTAAAACCGTACCATTCGGGGTATTCATCGGCATCCTTCAGTCTGAAGTCGGCGCTTATATCCACCACCTTGATACCCCGCTTAAGTAGAGGCAGGACTGCGGCGGCGCTTTCTTTATGGGGCATGGCGCTGAAAGCAAAGTCAACATCACCCAGCTCAGTCTCAATTATCAGGTTACTGCCTGTAAGATGGGGAAAGACTTCGTCCAGCCTCTTGCCGGCGGTACTGCGCCCGGTAACCGAAACCAGCTCCACCTGTGGGTGCTGGCTGAGTAACCTTGCCAGCTCAACGCCGGCATAACCGGCAACGTTTATAATACCTGCTTTAATTTTTTTCATCTGAATTACACCTCTGGCAGACTTTTTCAAGGGACGTCAGTTGTTCGCTGGTGCCCATGGCAATCAGGATATCTCCGGTTTCCAATTTCTCCTCCGCAGAAGGACTTGCCACCAGTTTACCACTTTTTCTGTTTATAGCCAGAATGGTGGCTTTTGTGCGGCGGCGGGCTTCTTCTACATCCAGGCCGGCTAGAGATGAACCTTCGTTGACGGCAATATTTTCCATCTGCAGTTCCCGGCCGCGGCGATAGATTACGGTGTCAATGAAGTCAACCACTGATGGACGCAGGGCAAGCATCGCCATACGGCGGGCACCAATGTTATTAGGCGATATGATGCGGTCGGCCCCTGCCTTCTTCAGCTTGGCTTCGGCTTCACTGCCGGAGGAACGGGCTTCAATAAACAGGGTGGGGCGCAGTTGCCTGGCTGAAAGCGTGATATAGGTGCTTTCGGCATCACCGGCAACGGCGACCACCAGACCACGAGCCCGCTCAATACCGGCTTCCTTGAGCACTTCATCGTTGGTAGCATCGGCAAAGAGGTATAGCCGGTTGCCCTCTTCGGCTTTGGCTATACTATCGCGGTCGTTGTCAATAACTACAAAGGGTACCTGTTCCTCGGTAAATACCTTGGCTATCTCCTGCCCTACCCGGCCATAGCCGCAGATTATAAAATGGTCCTTCAGTTTGGCAATTTTATTTTTCATTTGTCGCCTCCCTAGAGTAGTGCCAAATTCTCCCTCCACCACATAGGCTACAATAGCGGTCAGGGTGTAGAGAGCACCGCCAACACCGCCGATAATCAAGAAAATACTGAAGACACGTCCGCTTTCACTCAGAGGATGGACTTCGTCGTAGCCGACAGTGGTTATGGTAGTTATGGTCATAAAGAGAGAATCTATAAAAGACCAACCCTCAATCAGCAAGTATCCAAGTGTACCGATTATGATAATAACAACCAGGGCGGTTACACCCCATAGCAGTCTTCTTGACGGACTCATTAATTCGCCTGTGTTGAACTTTTATCCTAGCTGCTTTATTCTAGCATAAAATTGCCATAAAAGGGGTGGCGTGGTAAGATTTCGGATTGGATTATTAGATATCTTTCATAAAAATGGAGGTAAATTAAGTGCCCAAGATATATTTAATTGATGTTACCAATCGGGATGGTGTGCAGACGGCAAAGCTTGGCCTTTCCAAGCTGGAAAAGACAATGGTAAATATCTACCTGGACGAAATGGGGATCTTCCAGTCCGAGTTCGGTTTCCCGACCACCAGGCATGAAACCAACTACCTGCAGGCTAACCTGGAACTGGCTGAGGCGGGAGTTATAAAGAACCTCCGCCTGGAGGGCTGGATTAGGGCTATTGTTGTCGACGTGGAGACTGCCTTCAAGCTTGTACCCCAGCTAAAGCATCTTAATTTATCCATCTCGACATCAGAACAGATGATTCAGGGTAAATTCCAGGGGAGGAAGACCAGAGACGATATCATAAATGAGATGACCCGGGCGGTTGACGCTGCCTGGGCGCATGGCGCCGAGACGGTGGGTGTCAATGCCGAGGACGCCTCACGGACCGACCTGGACTACCTGCTTGAATTTGGTGTGGCGGCAAAGGAACACGGTGCTAGCCGCCTGCGTTATTGCGATACACTGGGTTATGATAATCCATTCACCATCTATGAAGCGGCCAAGGCACTGGCGGAGGGGGCTAATATCCCCATCGAATTGCACTGCCACGGCGACCTGGGCATGGCGGTAGCGACCTCAATTGCCGGTGCTAAAGGTGCTATAGATGGCGGCCAGGATGCCTATATTAACGTAACTATTAACGGCATCGGTGAGAGGGCGGGTAATGCCGACCTGGTAGCCACCATTCTGGCTATTACCAAATCAAAGGGATTTGCCGAAAAATACAAATTGGGTGGCTCTGTTGATCTAACAAAAGCCTGGAAGATGGCCAAATATACCAGTTATGCCTTTGATGTTCCGATACCGATAAATCAGCCGGGTGTCGGCGCCAATGCCTTTGCCCACGAGTCCGGCATTCATGCCGACGGCGTGCTCAAGGACCCGGAAAACTATGAACTATACGGTTTTGAGGAGCTGGGGCGGGGCGAGCCGGAGCTTGTTGATACCGGCCGCCAGATAAGTGCCGGTGAATATAGCGGTGTCTCAGGCTTCAGCCATGTAATGGGGCAGATGGCGATAACATTCTCAAGCAAGGAAGAGGCACAGGGGATTCTGGAGCTGGTAAGATATGCCAATGTACAGGCACATAAACCACTGGTTGAGGAAGAATTACTCTTTATTGCCAAATACCCCGAGATTGCCAGAAAGCTGCTGACACTTGTTCCTTAAGTATGGCTATATCTCGCATAGGTGAAGTTTATAAAAGAGGCTGCCGCTGGATAAAGCAGCCTCTTTGCCTGTTTAAATGCTACTGTTATAATGGCTTGTATAAAAGGTTTGGAGATGGATAGTCAACCATTAAAAATGTTTGTTAAGCCTGTTGGTTTTGTCATCAATAAGATTAAAAGAAAACAGGAGCCGGGTTATGACTGGCGGGAGGTGGTTTCCCGGATTGAGGTCGATGACAAATTCAGCCAGGCACTGGAAGGATTGGAGGAGTATTCCCATATTATCGTTATCTACTGGTTGCACCAGGCCGATGCTGCCAGAATGGCGCTTAAAGTCCACCCCAGAGGCGATAAGAAATTACCTCTGGTGGGCCTTTTTGCCTCCCGCTCCCCGTATAGACCCAATCCGGTGGGGGAAAAGGCCGTCAGGTTGCTCAAGCGGCAGGGTAACATACTGTGGGTTGAAGGGCTGGATGCTATCGATGGTACCCCTGTAAAAGATATAAAGCCTTATATCCCGGGTTATGATTCGGCAGCCGATGCCACAGTACCCAAATGGAATCAGAAAGAATAAGCCAGTTACTGAAAAGTATACATCGGAGGCTTGCCGATGCCTATGGATTACAATTCTGGTGGCCGGCGGAAGAGCCTTTTGAGGTAATGGTCGGCGCCATACTGACCCAGTCTGCCGCCTGGAGTAATGCAGAAAAGGCTATTGCCAGCCTGAAAGCAGCCGGGGTACTATCGCCACAGGCAATAAAACGTCTGCCTGTTTCTGAGCTGGCACGGATTATATACCCCTGCGGTTATTATAATGCCAAGGCGGTAAAGATCAAAGCACTGGCTGACTGGATGGGAAGCCACTATTCTGATGACATTGGCAGGTTGTTTGCCGTTGATATAAATATCCTGCGTGAGCAACTCCTGTCCATACATGGCATAGGGCCGGAGACGGCTGATTCCATCCTGCTATATGCCGTCGGTAAGCCGGCTTTTGTTATTGATGCTTATACCCGGCGTATAATTGACCGTATCGGGCTGGCACCAGAGGACAATAGCTATGATAGCTACCAGAGGCTTTTTACGGACAATCTGGCGGCTGATACCGGGCTTTTCAATGAATACCATGCCCTGCTGGTTAAACTGGCTAAGGATGCCTGCCGTAAAAAGCCTCTCTGCCGGCGGCGTTGCCTTAACGATATCTGCCGGTTTTATAAGAGCGGTGGGTGACTTTAACTCTGATATTTAGAGATACTTATGATAGAAATAGATCTAGATAAGCTTGCTGCCAGAACTGCCGGGCTTATTAAAAAATCTGAAAGGGTGGTTGTCTTTAGCGGTGCCGGAATCAGCACCGAATCCGGCATCCCCGATTTTCGTAGCCCCGGCGGTATCTGGGAGAGGTTTAACCCCGAGGATTTCACCTGCCAGAAGTTTATCAGCGATGCCGAAGCCAGGCGAAAACAGTGGTGTTTATTCCGCGAACTCAGCCTCACCGCCGAACCGAACCCGGCACACCTTGCAATTGCCGAGCTTTTCCGGCTGGGCAGGCTGGATTGTGTTATCACCCAGAATGTAGATAACCTGCACCAGAGAGCCGGCGCCCCCGGTGATAAAGTGTTTGAATTGCATGGTAATATGCAGTGGTCAATATGTCTGGGCTGCCATCAACGCTTTCCTGTTGAACAGATTATGGGCAGGCTGGATAAGGGGGAAGAAGTTCCCGATTGTGAGATCTGCCACGGCGTCCTTAAACCGGATGTCGTTCTATTTGGTGAGCCGCTGCCGGAGAAGGTATTCCGGGAAGCGGTGAAACATGCCAGCCGGTGTGACCTTTTCATCGTCATCGGTTCTGCGCTGGTAATATATCCGGCAGCCAATATACCTGAATATGCGCTTGATGCCGGGGCTAAACTGGTTATCATAAACCTCAGCCCCACTCCTCTGGATGAAAAGGCAGAATTTGTGGTCAAGGCTAAAGCCGGTGAGTTTATGCCGAAGGTGGTGCAGCGGGTTAAGGATAGCGTGGGTTAGGCTGAGTATGTGTTTCTATCGCTTCTGCTACAAACTCGGCGATGTCCATAGCCTTTATTGATGCCTCGCAGCCCCTGGCTTTTATGGCGTCATCGAACATCTGCAGGCAGAACGGGCAGGCGGTGGCTATTGTCTGAGCCTCTGTTTCTACTGCCTGTTTAATGCGTATTTCGCTTATTCTGCTACCGATGTTTTCCTCGAGCCACATCCTGCCGCCGCCGCCGCCGCAGCAGAAGCTTCTCCTGCTTTTCTGTGCCATCTCAACAAGTCCTGCACCAGATACGCTGTTTAGAATTTGTCTGGGTGGCTTGTAGATATCATTGTATCTTCCCAGGTAGCAGGGGTCGTGGTAGGTGATAGTTCCTCCGTCAGCCTTTATTTCAAGCCTGTTTTCCCTGAGCAATTCGGCGATAAGCTGTGTATGGTGTATAACCTCGAACTCCCCGCCGAACTCGGGGTATTCGTTTTTAATGGTGTTATAGCAGTGGGGGCAGGCGCTAACAATTCTTTTAATGCCGTAGTTATTGAGTGTTTTAATATTTTTCTCAACCTGCATCTGGAAAAGGTACTCGTTGCCCAGCCGGCGGGCTGGCTCGCCGCAGCAGCTCTCCCCGGCACCCAGTATGCCGAAGTTGACACCTGCTTGCTTGAGTATCCCGGCCAGTGAACGGCTTATTTTTATACTTCTTTCCTCCAGCGCTCCGGTGCAACCCACCCAGAAGAGGAAGTCAATATTACCATCATCGGCAACTGTTTTTACATCAATACCTTCAGCCCAGTCGGTCCTTGAGGCTGTTGTGCCGCGCCAGGGGTGTCCTCTGTCTTCGATACACCTGAGGGCTTGCTCGGCTGTTTCGGGGATATTTGCCTGCTCCATTACCAGGTTTCGCCTCAGGTCGATAATCTTGTCGATATGCTCGATATAGAGAGGGCAGACTTCATCGCAGGCACGGCAGGTAGTGCAAGCCCAGATTGTATCCTGGGTTATCACCTCACCCGGCAGCATTTTAGTTGAGCCGTTTTCCCTGTTTTTTAACAAGCCTGGGGCGACCTCCAGCAGGTGCTGCTTCAGGTCCTGAATGAGTGTTTTAGGATTAAGCGGCTTGCCGCTGGTTGTTGCCGGACAGACATCCTGGCACTGGCCGCAGACGACGCAGGAATAGAGGTCAAGTATTTGCTTCCAGGTCAGGTCGGTTATTTTGGCGCTGCCGAATATTTCTGCCGTTTCCAGATTGATTGAACGCAGGCTGCCCTTGGGCAGGGGTGAACGGAAAAAGATGTTGAACAGTGACGCCACCATATGCAGGTATCTTGAGTAGGCAATGAATACGAGAACGTAAAGTATGACAAGCCAGTGCGCCCAGAAGAAGGTGGCGCTAGCCGCCTGTATGGAATCCGGGCTGATATTGTTAAAGAGATTGCTCAATGCTGAACTTAACGGTGGCAGGGTGGCTCCCAGACCAGCCGGAGGGTGATTCAGGGCAATGCTGGTGGCTATTTTGAACAGGTGTGTCAGCGGGAGCAGGAGGATGGTAACCAGATGTACTATAGCCTCCACTGTCTGCTCTCCCTTTAACCTGGGGGGCTTTACTATGTAACGGCGGGCAATAGCCCACAAGGTAGCCAGCATGACAATGGGCGAAATGATGTCTATAATCCAGGTGTAGTAGTAGAAAAAGCCGGAGTGCTCCAGATTTTCCGAAAGACCGAAGCCGGCGCCGATAATAATAAATACCACATAGAAGACGACGAACACGGAGAAACCCCAGGCAAGGATAGCGTGGCCTATGCCGGCTTTATCTTTCAGGGTGATGCCCTTTAACAGGCACCATTGACCCAGGGTGGTAATTGTGGTTGACAACCCTCTACGCAGTAATTTGCTAACCCCCTTTTCTTTCTGGCCCAGAAACATATAACGAATAAGCCTGGATATTCTATAGGCGAACAAGCCAAAGGCAAGAGTGGTTAGAGCCCAGAAGATTACATAGCCCGGGATACCTAAATATGTTGTATCAAGCGGTGACAATCATCCCTCCTGATTATCTGGCTTCCTCTCTGTCCATGTCCTGGCGTCTCTTATGTCGCGGTCAAAAAGTAAGCGGTTGAAGAACAGCTCGGCTAACGGCACTGATTTACTGAGCTCGGTTCTGTGAGTGACCAGCCTCTTCAAAAATGCCATAAGCAATAGCACTACGAAGCCCAGTGTAACCGGCAGCCTTTCATCTATACCCAATGGCTGGCTGAGGAACCAGCTGAAGAAGGGCAGAGAAACCAGTGCCAGAAAGACGCCGAAGGCTACCTGGCGGATGGGGGCAAACAGGTAGGGTATGATAAGAATAATAAGCCCCAGCCACGGGGATAACAGGGTAATAACGCCCAGGCTGGTGAAAATACCGCGCCCGCCCCTGAAGCGCAGAAATACAGGCCAGTTGTGACCGACAATTGTAATTATACCTACTGTTGCCTGTGCCGCCGCTTCCATTCCCAGAAGCTGGGCTGCCCAGACCATTAATGCCCCTTTACCGATGTCAAAAATAGCCACCGGGACAGCCAGCCATTTTGAGGCTACCCTGAGAACATTGGCGGCACCGATCTTACCGGTGCCGTGCCGGCGGATGTCAACACCATAGAACCATTTAGCCAGCAGGAAAGCAAACGGTACAGAGCCTAAAAGATAGGCACCTATACATAGCAATATAAACTCGATAGTCACGAATCCTCCAAGAGTTATAGTTTGACAGACTTATGCCCTTGCTGTCTGGCTAGAGCAATAAGCCGCTCGGCAGACTCTGGCGGTACACCGGCATCACCGAGCATCGTCTCGGCACTGTCGTCAATGCCGTGGTAATCGCTGCCACCGGTGGCGATAAGATTATACTTATCAGCCAGCATTGACAGAGTGTTCCTTTCGTCTTTAGTATAGCCGTTGTAATAGGCTTCAATACCCACCAGACCGGCTGCTTTCAGTCCGGCAATCAGTTTTTCCGGCTGCTCAATGGTTAGCGGATGGGCAAGCACCGGCAGACCATTGGCTTCTTTTATAAGGGTTACCGCTTCTGGCGGGGTTATTTTATGCCGCTCGACATAAGCCGGACCTCCCAGCCCTATATATTTATCAAAAGCCTCTCTGAATGATTTTATATAGCCCTTATCCAGCATTACCTGTGCAATATGAGGACGGCCTACGGTACTGCCGTCGGCAGCCTGTTGGACCTGCTGCCAGCTAATATTTATATTCAATTTATTCAACCTGGCAATCATTTCCTTGGCTCGCCCCAGCCTTGAGTTGCGAGAATCCGCCAGGGTATTTCTAAGCCTTGGGTTTTCAAAGTCCATAAAGTAACCGAGAACATGCACTTCATTGCCGGGGGCGTAGGTGCTGATTTCAACACCGGGTATAACCCTTAGCCGTGGGAAGGCACAAACGGCCGCCAGCGCCGGGGGGGTGCCATCTGTGTTGTCATGGTCACAGATGGCGATGGTGCCCAGGCCGAGCCGTGCAGATTTCTCGACAATTTCTTGCGGGCTGAATTTGCCGTCGGAGATATTGGTATGTATATGGAGGTCTGTTTTAGCGGTCACTACCCTACCTCGCGACAGATCCTTTCAATACCGGTTGCCAGGCCTGTTTCTTCATCCACTGTAACCAGGATGGCATTGAAGACTACCCTGCCTTTGCCGACGGTTAAACGGTGGGGAATCATGCTTAAAAAACGGCTGAGGACGGTTTCGGCGTCGTCACCGATGATTGAATTAACCGGGCCGATCATACCAATATCGGTAACATAGGCGGTGCCCTTCGGCAGTAATTGAGCATCGATGGTGCCGACATGGGTGTGCGTGCCGAGTATGGCACTGACGCGGCCGTCCAGATAGCGCCCCAGTGCCATCTTTTCCGAAGTTGCCTCGGCGTGAAAATCAATGATGATAACCACCGGCTTGATTTTGAGCTCGACAAGCAGTTTATCCATTGCCCTGAACGGGCAGTCGAAGTTACCGATAAAGGTTCTGCCTATCAGATTGACCACCACCATCCGCTCCTTGAACACAAGATAGCCCCTGCCGGGCACTCCCGGAGGGTAGTTTAATGGGCGGAGAATGGGCATTTCACTATCCAGATAGGGTATAATCTCCTTCTGTGCCCAGATATGATTGCCCGAGGTTATAACATCAACCCCGGCGTCAAATAGCTCATCGGCCGTGTTCAGGGTCAGCCCCAGACCGCCGGCAACGTTTTCCCCGTTGGCGATAACGAAGTCAACCCCGTATTGCTCTTTCAGACCGGGTAAAATCTCCTTCACTGCCCACCTGCCGGGGCTGCCGATTATATCTCCAATAGTTAAAACTATCACTGTTCAATTAACAGCAGACAGACCACTGCAGCGCAGTAATGCCTGCTGTTTAAAACCTCCTACTTGGCGTAGTCTACGGCTCTTGTCTCTCTGATTACGGAGACCTTTATCTGTCCGGGATATTCAAGGCTTTCCTCTATCCGTTTGACTATATCCCGTGCCAGTCTCATAGAGCCAAGGTCATCGATATCCTCGGGTTTAACCAGTATGCGAATTTCACGGCCGGCTTGAATGGCATAAGATTTCTCTACGCCATTAAAGCTATCGGCTATTTCCTCCAGTGCTTTTAGCCGTTTCAGGTAGCTCTCCATGGACTCGCGTCTGGCTCCTGGCCTGGCACTACTGATGGCATCCGCCGCTGAGACTATAAAACCCCAGATACTAACGTCGCTGGTCTCAAGATGGTGTTCGGCGATACCGCGGACAACATCCTTTGATTTATCCCATTGCTTGACCAGGTCGGCACCGATGGCGGCATGAGTACCCTCCACCTCGCGGTCTACGGCTTTACCTATATCATGCAGCAAACCTGCTCTCTTGGCTATATTGATATCGGCTCCCAGCTCGGCGGCAATCATACCCGCCAGGTTGGCAGTATCGACGCTGTGCGTCAGTACGTTCTGCCCATAACTGGTGCGGTATTTAAGACGGCCAAGAAAGCGGATTAGCTCTGGGCGCAACCTGTGTGCGCCAGACTGGTAGACTGCCTGCTCTCCGGCGCTATAGATGGTAGCTTCCACTTCTTCCTTTGCTTTAGCCACCACTTCTTCGATGCGAGCCGGGTGAATACGCCCATCAAGGATGAGCTTGTTCAGAGCCTGGTAGGCGATCTGCCGCCTTACAGGGTCGAAGCTGGATAGTGTTACCGCTTCAGGCGTGTCGTCGATGATGAGGTCGACACCGGTGGCCTGTTCCAGCGCCCGGATGTTGCGTCCCTCTCTACCGATGAGCCGCCCTTTCATTTCATCGTTGGGCAGGGGTACAACGCTGACGGTTGTTTCCGATACCACTTCGGAGGCGTTGCGTTGAATAACCTGCGACAGTATGTCCCTTGCCCTCTGCTCTGCCTCGGCTGTTATCTTTGTTTCCCATTCGCGGAGACGTCGTGAAGCTTCTGCATTCATTTCGACCTCCATATTGTCGAGAAGCTCCTGCTTTGCC
>DAOWJL010000047.1 GCA_030640385.1 Dehalococcoidia bacterium
CCAGGACCTCTGTTTCGCTGACCCTGCCCTCAATAACAGTATCGGCTATTCTGGAGGTTATAAGTTTAATGGCTCTGATAGCATCGTCATTGGCTGGAATGGAATAATCTATATCATCCGGATTACAATTGGTGTCGACGATAGCTACCACCGGTATGCCAACTCGCCGGGCTTCGGCGATGGCGATACCCTCTTTTGACGGGTCAATGATAAATATAACATCCGGCAGGCTTGTCATCTCTTTAAAACCGCCCAGGTTTCTATTCAAACGCTCGATTTCTTTATTTAACTTCATAGCTTCTTTTTTCGGCAGGCGGGCAAAATCACCTCTGGCTTGCTGGTCTTCCAGGCGAACGAGGTGGTCTATACGGCCTTGAATGGTGGTGAAGTTTGTCAGTACGCCACCTATCCAGCGTTGATTTATATAATACATGCCACAGCGCTTTGCCTCTTCCGCTACGATGCTCTGAGCCTGTTTCTTGGTGCCGACAAAGAGTACATTGCCGCCTTCAGCTACTGTCTCCTTTATAAAATCACAGGCTTTTTCCAGCATGCTGGTCGTCTGTTCTAAATCGATGATATGAATACCATTACGCTTGGTGAAGATGTATTTTTTCATACGAGGATGCCAGCGACTGGTCTGGTGACCGAAATGGGCTCCAGCCTCAAGAAGCTCCTTCATACTAACGGCATCTGGCAAGTTGTTCCCCTTTCTAGCTAATTATCGTAATTATCAGCTTTAAAGTATAACATACCCTCTGATACGCAGCAAATAACATACCAGAGGTGGACAGAACAGCTATGCTCATCTGGTTACAGCCTGCTTGCCGGCCAGCTCATGTTTATGGTACCAGCGGTAGATGGCTTCGGTTACCTCGTCAGGGCTCTGGCAGACGCGCAGCAGGCTAAGGTCTTGTTCGGAGATATATCCTTTTGCCAGGCTTTTGTTGCGCAGCCAGTCCAGGAACCCCTTCCAGTAATTTTCATCAAACAAGACTATCGGGAAGGGCTTTATCTTATATGTCTGCATAAGGGTTAGAACCTCGGTTAACTCATCAAGCGTGCCCAGCCCGCCGGGCATGATAACAAAAGCGCTGGCATACTTTACCAGCATAACCTTGCGGACGAAAAAGTGGTTAAAAGTTATTGACCGAGTTGTGTATATGTTGGCCACCTGTTCTTCGGGCAGTTTTATATTAAGCCCGATGGATTTGGCACCGGCTGCGGCAGCGCCTCTGTTGGCTGCCTCCATGACGCCGGAACCGCCACCGGTTATTATGGAGAAGCCCATCTTTCCCAGCTTATGGGCAATCTCTTCGGTTACTTTGTATAGTTTATCTTCTGGTTTCAGGCGTGCCGAGCCGTATATGCTTATCGCTGGTTTTATATCAGACAGTGAATCGAAACCCCCCACCAGTTCGCCGATAATGCGGAACATACGCCACGAGTCTTCCTTTTCCAGTTCGTTTATTTCATATTCGTACTGCATGCTACCTCCCCTCCTGTTTATTATTGCTGCTTAAAGCCCTTTAATCCAGCCCACGGCGTTCTGGAATACCTTGAGGCCGTCCCCCTGCTTTCCTGCTTTCCCCATCAACCAACCGGGGTGCTGGCTGGGGGTTATATGGCGTTCAGGGTGCGGCATCAGGGTGAAGATACGCCCGGTGTCATCGCAGATACCGGCAATATTTTCCATAGAGCCGTTGGGATTATATGGATAACCGGCAGACCGGTTGCCCTTCTCGTCCGTATAATAGAGGGCTATGTCCA
The DNA here is from genome assembly GCA_030640385.1 of Dehalococcoidia bacterium. Taxonomy (GTDB): domain Bacteria; phylum Chloroflexota; class Dehalococcoidia; order Dehalococcoidales. Next base: position 1,771 of record DAOWJL010000047.1, read on the forward strand.
GTTTTCCTGGAGTATCGGCTGCGGAGACAACCTTGCCTTCGCCGTGGGCTATCGGTAAGTAGAGGCGTTCAATCCCCCTTGTGAATATGCATTTGCTGTTACTACTGGTGCTGAGGTACACCCAGCGGCACTCGAAACGGCCTGAATCGTTGGTTGTAAGGGTTAGTTTCTGCCGGCTTTTCAGTCCCGGCAGGATGCCGGCTTTTACCAGCACCTGGAAGCCATTGCAGATACCCATAATGAGATAGCCACTTTCAACGAAATGTTCTATATCCGTACCCAGCTTCAGCCTGATTTCGTTAGCCAGTACCCTGCCTGCCCCCAGGTCGTCTCCGTAGGTAAAGCCGCCGGGAAAGACCATAATCTGGTAGTCTGCCAGCTTTTTCTCGCGGCGGATAAGCTGCCCGACGTGAACCAGTGATGTTTCCGCCCCCGCCTGCTGGAAGGCAAAGGCGGTCTCCTCATCGCAGTTGGTCCCCGGTGCCCGTAGTATCAGCGTTTTTACCTTGCTCATAATATTACCAGTTCAGCGGTTTCTGCCAGGCTTTCTTCAGCTCGTTAGTATGTGTAGACAAAACCTTTTTATTATTTAGTCCGTATATCTCAAGCATTTCAGAAGAGGTAACCTCGCCGATGCGGGAGAAAGCGGACTTGCTCATAGTTTTTTCGAACTCTTCCTTATCCCCTGGTGCTACTTCAGCCAGGAAGCGGCTGTTGGATTCCGAGAAAAGGATAAAATCATCCCGGTCTATGGACTCACCCAGCGGCACCTCATTCAGTTTGATGGTTGCCCCCAGCCCGCCGGCAAAAGCCATTTCGGCGATGGCGACGCCGAAACCACCGTCACTTATATCGTGGCAGGCTTTAATCAGCCCCTTTTCCGTAGCCAGGCTCAGGTTATCCATAATCTCTTTGGCTTTTCCGGGGTTTACTCTGGGCACACTGTTACCGGTAAAACCCAGGCCCTTATAATATTCTGAGCCACCCAGTTCGTTGTATGTTACGCCGATGATATATATCAGGCTGCCGGCGGTTTTGAAATCCATTGATACTGCTTTGTTGCTATCCTCCATAACGCCCATAGCCGAAATCAACAGGGTATCGGGGATGGATATTTTTTTGCCCTCAAATTCAAACTCGTTGTTGAGGCTGTCTTTGCCGGATATGAAGGGGGTGCCATAGGCAACAGCCATGTCGTAACATGCCTGGCAGGCGCGTACCAGGGCACCCAGCTTCTGCGGGTGGCTGGTATTCCCCCAGCAGAAGTTATCCAGCAGCGCCACCCGCTTGAGATTACCACCGACGGCGATAATCTGCCTTAAGGCTTCATCGATAGCCGATGCCGCCATCCAGTAGGGGTCTATATCGCTGTATTTTGGATTTATGCCGTTGGAGATAATAACACCCATATTTGAATTAAGTATCGGGCGGATGATGGCGGCATCACCGGGACCATCGTTTTTCCTGCCGACGAGGGGCTTAAGGACGCTGCCACCCTGCACTTCGTGGTCGTACTGGCGTATCACCCATTCCTTGCTGCAAACGTTCCACGAGCCGAGTATTCCAAGCAGGGTTTCAGCAATGTCCGGAGGGTCGAAACCCGGTTCTGTATGAACCGGTTGCTGCCAGGTTGCCTGGAGCTCGAGTTGTGGCAATCCGCCATGCAGAAACGCCATTTCAAGGTCGCAGACAGGGTTGTCTTTATAAAAAAGCTTTAGCTTTTTATCATCAGTAAATTCACCGATAATGGTTGCCTCGGTGTCTTCGCTATCAAATAGTGCCAGAAGCTCACCGGCGCACTCGGGCGGCACCGCCAGCAGCATCCGTTCCTGAGATTCGGATATCCATATCTCTGAATAAGACAGCCCGGCGTATTTTAACGGCACCCTGTCCAGGTAAACA
>DAOWJL010000045.1 GCA_030640385.1 Dehalococcoidia bacterium
CCCAGGTTCTTGGCCAGCAGACCGCACAGTATATTAAGTTCATCGCTCTCGGTAGTAGCCACAATGGCATCCGCCGATGGCACGCCCTGTTCGATAAGAAAGCTGCGGTCGGTGCCATCACCCTGCAATACGTCGACGTTTTCCAGCTTGGCGGCTATTTCCTGGCAGAGTTCCAGATCGTTCTCAATGACCTTTACCTTGACCCCCCGCCTTTGCAGACCTTCTGCGGTGAGGAAGCCAATCCTGCCGCCGCCGAAGACAACCACCTTCTTCGCCGGACGCTTTGGCTGGCTGAATAGCTTGCCCAGTTCGTCCATAAACTCGCGGGGGGCAATCAGGTAGACGCTGTCGCCCTCGGTTATTACCTGCTCATTATCGGGCGTGATGACGCCTCCTTCATGGACAATAGCCGCCACGACGCATGGTTTGGGAAAGGTGAGTTCACCCAGCGTCTTGTCAACCAGGGCTTCCCCTTCCACCCTGAACTCCCTTATCTGGACAAGCCCATCGGCAAAGTTCTCCACCGGGGTGGAATAGAAGCCGGAGAGTATGCTCGTTATCTCCTCGGCAGCTTCAGCCTCCGGGTTGATGAATATATCAATGCCCAGACTCTTTGGCCTGACGACCCTGCGTGTCGCCGTGGCTGACTTAGCCGGCGTAACAAAGTAGCCCGAATAATCCGGGTTTCTGATTCTGGCGGCGGTTGTACCGGCACCCAGTTCCTTTGCCATAAAGCAGGTGATCATATTTGTTTCATCGCTGTTGGTGACGGCTAAAACCAGGTCGGCACGGTCAACCTCGGCTTCCCTGAGTATTTTGGGGGTGGCGGCATTACCCTGCATAGTTTTGACATCGAGTTGACGACGGAAATTTTTAAGCACCGTTTCAGATAACTCGATAACAACTACCTGGTGTCCCTCTTCGACGAGCAGAGAAGCAATATGAAAACCAATTGCTCCGCCGCCGGCTATAAGAATATACATCTATTTCACCTTAATCCTTACCGGAAATGCCTCTGAAGTATCTTGAAATACTCCGGCAGACATTTTTCAGTTTTTTACGGGGTTTTCTCAACCTGCGTAACACCCGGTCACCCGGCTTGGAGGCCGGTAACTGCTTAAGAGGCTCAATCTCCATTATTATGAACTGTTCTTGGCCTTACTTTCCACTATTTTAATTTAGCATTCTATGCTCTTGTTTTGCAGCTGTCAATAGTAAAACCTGGCTTGGCTGGCTTTAAGGTGGCGGTTTTTCAACTTTATCTTTTTCCCTAGTAACAGTTATCTGGCATAAGATATCATTAACATTACACTGCTCACATTCCATCTGGAGTGTAGCGTGCTCGATGTTGAACTGCCGGTTCAGTACCTCTTTAATCTTATCACGTATTTTAGCCGCCTCGCTGGTGGCAAGGTCATCAATAAGAACGTGGCAGTTCATTGTATGCATTTCTGGTGTTATGCTCCAGACATGAACATCATGTACATCCTTCACCCCGGTTATCTGATTAAGGCTCTCTATCATCTTTTTTACATCTAGCCCCCGTGGCGTAGCCTCTAATATGACTCTCAAGCCATCTCTGAAAATACTCCAGGCAGCCAGGACAATAATAAGGCCAATGAATATGCTTATAATCGGGTCCGCCAGCGATATACCGGTGAGCAGTATAATAACACCACCCACAATTACACCTATAGAAGCCAGGGCGTCACCCATGGCGTGCCAGAAAGCGCTGCGTATATTGAGGTTAGCCTTTTGCTCTTTGCGTAGCCAGAAAGCGATAAATATATTAACACTTAAACCCACAGCGGCTACAGCCAGCATGAGGGGGCCGTCGACCTCCGGAGGTTGTTGCAGGCGTCGGAAGGCTTCATAGAAGATGACCAGGGCAATGGCGAAGATACTGAGGGCGTTTATAATGGCAACCACTACCCCCACCCGATGATAACCGAAGGTCATACTGTGGCTGGCGGGGCGTTCAGCCTGTTTGACGGCGTACCAGCTGAGGCTAAGGGCGATGATATCAGCCAGTACGTGGCCGGCATCGGCAAGCAGAGCCAGGCTGTTGGCTAGAAGTCCACCCACTATCTCTATTACCAATATCAGGATGCTGAGCAATATGCCGAACTTGAGCTTGCTGGCTATGGGAAGTGTATGTTGGTGAGAATGAGCAGGCAATACCTGTCTCCTTTTCAGCGTTCTATTGACATTAGCAATTATTTTATCTGAATTCAACCTAAAATAAAAGCAGTTGTTTTAGCATCTACCGGCAGTTATTGAAAATGTTGCTTAAATTAACTTGCTGGTGTAGTATAAAAGCACTTTGATGATGAGCTCAGGTAATGCTTAGTTGGCTTTTGAATATTTTTACTTAGTACTTATAGCTTCTGTAGGGGTAATTCAGGCTGCCGTAGCCTATAACGGATTCAGGGGAATCTCATTTTTCAGCTATAAGGTTTCGGCTTATCTATTTATGCTAGTTACCACGAGTCCAGCAATGGCCAGATTTTTTACCTGGAATGAAAGAAATGACACCGGTGTGATTGAGGGCAGAGAACAGTTCTTTTTATTCATGCTGGCGATTGTTGCCGCCATCGGCTTTACCTTGGTGCTATCATCACTATTGAAACACTGGTCTCTGCGTAAGAACAATGGCGAGTTCGATGGCTTTGAAGCCCTGAAGGAAGTAACCTTTTTCCAGGCATTGCGGCACAGGTTTATTAAAAGACAATGATAGCTATTGACGAAAATATATTCCTCTGGATTAACGGCCTGGCTGGCAAAATACCTGTTATTGACTGGTTGTTTAAAGGGATAGCCAACGATTATTTAATTATTGTGGGTTCATGTCTGGTTATGCTGGCTCTATGGGTGTGGGGTAGTGATGCCTATCAGCGCGATAAAAACCAGAAGGCGGTAATCTGTGCTTCGATAAGCCTGGGGTTAGCCCAGGGATTTGTGTCCACGTGTAACGCTTTTTGTTTCCGCCCTCGTCCCTTTACCGAACTGCCGACAAACTTGCTCTTCTATCAGCCATCAGACTCTTCCTTCCCGTCCAATTCTGTTGCCATAGTATTCGCCATCGCCTTCGCCATGTTTCTGGCAAATAGAAAGGTCGGTGGATTTCTCCTTCTGTTTGCCTGCCTCCATGCTTTCTCTCGGGTATATGTGGGTGTGCACTATCCTTTTGATGTTCTTGTCGGGGCAGCCGGTGGGATGCTTATAGCTTTTCTCGTCACCAGGATAATAAAAGCCCTTGAAAAATGGGTTAACATCGTTATGAGTCTTGCGCGAAAACTCTATCTCGCCTGAAATATAAGTCTGCAATTTTTGACATCTTTATTATTGGTTTTATTTTATCTGTGACTTCAGGTTTTTTCTCGAAATTTTATTGACACATATGGTTATTATCAGCTAGAATATAAATGAAAATGCCAGCATTAAGTCGCCCTTTTGCGGTGTACCTGAATAATCCAGATGTTGTGCGTTTTATCTGGTGGAAGGGGTTCTTTCTTGGTTAAGTTCTCATTCATCCCCCGTGAAGAGAAGTTCTTTGACCTTTTTATAGATAGCGCCCGTAATATGGTAAAGACTGCCAGGAGCCTCAAAGATTTGCTTGATAACTGGGAAAACATTGGCGTAAAAGTAGCCGAAATAACCGAACTGGAGCACGAAGGGGACTCTATTACCCATCAGATTGCAGCCCTGCTGCACCGTAGCTTTGTTACACCGTTTGACCGCGAGGATATTGCACTGCTGTCTCATACAATGGACGATATCACAGATTTTATTCATGCCGCCGCCGACGCTATATTTATTTACAAAATAAAAAAACCCACCAAAAGAGCCAGGGAGCTGGCTGATATCATACTACAGGCGGCAGTCGAGGTTGAAAAGGCGGTACCGCTGCTCAGGCATCACTCGGAGCTGAGCAAGATTATGGAGCACTGCGTTGAGCTCAACCGGCTGGAAAACAGGGCGGATAAGATTTACCGCTCGGCACTGGGTGAGCTTTTCGATGTTGAGGAGGATACGGCTTACATCATCAAGTGGCGTGAGATATACGAGCATATGGAGAGCGCCACTGACCGCTGTGAGGATGTGGCAAACGTGCTTGAAGGAGTAGCCCTCAAGCATGCTTGATGACCCCTCTTTATGGGTTCTCATTGTTATTATAGCCCTGGCTCTTGGTTTCGGTGTCGTAAACGGTTTTAATGATGCCGCCAATGCTATCGCTACCGTAATCGGTACCCGCACTCTTTCTCCAAGGAATGCTATCATAATGGCTGCCCTTTTTAACCTGGCCGGCGCCGCTACCGGCACGGCTGTAGCCAAGACTATAGGCAAGGGCATTCTAATTCCGGAGGCAATCTCATTTCAGACGGTTATTGCCGCCTTAGCGGCCGTTATTATCTGGACGTCTCTGGCTACATACCGGGGGCTCCCGGTGAGCTTGACCCACGGCTTTATTGCTGCTATGGGGGCAGCCGGAATAGCTGCCGTAGGCACTGAGGCTGTGGATTGGGGTGTTATGGGAAAGGTTGTAGCGGCAGTGGTAACGGCTCCCGTTCTTGGCTTCATCGGCGGCTTTGCCTTTATGATTCTCATTCTGTGGATATTCCGTAAAAGCATCCCGACAAAGGTACGAAATCTCTTTAACAATTTGCAAATCGTGTCGGCTGCATTCATGGCTTATAGTCATGGTAAGAATGACGGGCAGATGCCAATGGGAATTATGGTCATGGCTCTGATCATCTTCAATAATGACCCCGGTTTATGGGAAAACTTATCTTTATTTAATGCTGATACTTGGTGGATAATACTCATCTCGGCGGCGTCTATTAGTTTCGGTACGGCTATTGGTGGCTGGCGGGTAATCAAGACAATCGGTATGAGGGTTACCACTCTACGCCCGGTGCACGGCTTTGCTGCTCAAACAGCGGCGGCTTCAGTAATTGAGGTGGCTTCACATTTGGGCATTCCGGTAAGCACCACGCATTGTATAAGCACATCAGTTATGGGGGTGGGAGTCACCCGGAGGTTATCAGCAGTACGCTGGGGAATAGCCGGTAATATTATTACCGCCTGGATACTGACCTTTCCTATCTGCGGTGTTCTGGGTTACCTGTTTTCTTTGCTACTGGGCTTGTTTTAATGGGCTAAAGATTATATTCCCTGGATATTAGCCGCAGTTTTTCGGCAGTGATGATAGCCCTGATATCTGCTACAACGCAATCAATCTTTCTCTGCTGGTTAATCACTATAAAATCAAAAGAGTGCATCCTTTTCATTTCCTCAATAGCTGTTTGCAGGCGCAGGTCTAAATCTGTTTCTGATTCCGTGTTGCGCCGCCTGAGTCTGGTAATCAGCTCCTGCATTGATGGCGCTGCCAGAAAAATGGAAACCGCCTGGGGCAGGATTTTCTTGATGGTGTCGGCTCCCTGAATGTCAACCTTTAAAATAACATCACGCCCTCTATAAAGTGCCTGTTTCACCGGCTTTTTAGGTACTCCATACCAGTTGCCGTAGACGTTAGCCCACTCAAGCAATTCTTCTGCTTCAATCATTTTCTTAAATCTTTCCTCAGAAATAAAGCGGTAGTCAATTCCATCCTTCTCTTCGGAGCGGTGGGGGCGGGTGGTTACGGTTACTATGAAATCAAGGGGGACCTTCAGTTCCTTCATCCTGGATAAAACAGCATCCTTCCCGGCGCCGGAGGGACCGGAAAGGACTAAAAGTAGCGGTTTGCTGCTTATGTTGAAAAAGGCTTCATCTTCACAGCCTGATTTTTTCATCACTCTGCTCTAGTTTCAGCACCGAACCGCCGCGGCTGACCTGCAGCCTGCCGGTGATGGTCTCCGGAGCTAAGGCTGCCAGCACGATGTGCCTGCTGTCGGTAAAGATAACCGCCTTGGTTCTTCTGCCGTTGGTCATATCAATGAGTAAGCCGTTATTTCTGGATTCCTGGATGGCGCGCTTGGTAGGTGCCGAGTTGGGCGAAGCTATGGCGATGACCCGGTTCATTGCCAGGATATTGCCAAATCCGATGTGAATAAGTTCTCCGGTCATAATTCTAAACCTCAGTTTGATATTTTAATTATATTGATTTACTTCTAATGTTCCGGTTGTTCAGGTACTTATGTATAGAACTTTTCTTAAGCCGTGTGATGGATAACGGCTGTTGTTATCAAACCGAAGATAGAATGTCTAATATCTTACCCCTTCAACAACCAGATAGCAAGTACCAAAAGGTTACAATTTGGGATTTTTTATTGGTTTTTGGTGATTTTTTATGTTTTAGTCTACACATTAAACAGAAAATTGATCACATCTCCATCCTGGACTATGTAGTGCTTGCCCTCCAGCCTCAGCAGCCCGTGCTTTCTGCCATCGGCGATGCTGCCCGCCTTCATCAGGTCGTTGAAGCTGATGACCTCGGCGCGGATGAATCCCTTTTCCATATCGGTGTGGATTTTACTGGCTGCCTTTATGGCTTCGGTGCCGCCGGCAACAGGCCAGGCTTTCACTTCATCCGAAGCGGTGGTGAAGAAGGTGATAAGCCCCATCAGGTCGTAGGACGTTTTTATGGTTCTCTCAAGCCCGGATTCGGTTAAGCCGAACTCTTTACGGCATTCTTCGGCAGTGGTTTCGTCCAGCTGTCCCAGCTCCATTTCCAGTTTGCTGCAGAGCGTAATGATGCCGTGCCCCGGTTTTAAAAAATGCTGGCTTAGCTTTTGCTCCAGTGTTTCTGCCTCTGTTATCTGCTCTTCGCCGATATTTACCAGTGTCAGCAATGGCTTGGCGCTTAAAAAACAGTAGCCGGTAATGGCTTTATTTTCATCATCGGTCAGGGTTTGCTCTCTAATGGGCATGTCCTTTTCCAGCCCTGATTTTACTTTAGCCAGCAGCTTC
>DAOWJL010000063.1 GCA_030640385.1 Dehalococcoidia bacterium
ATAACCGAAGTAAAGCTGGAGAAGCTATATAAGGACGGGGTGTTGGTGGATTTATAATTCCACCTCAATCCACAACACCACCGACTCCTCAATCTGGCGGTGGGGGATGTCCCAGTAGATTTGCAGCAGTTTATCCTTATCCGGCATCATTTTAAAGCCGTGCTTTTCGTAGAAGCTAATCGCCCAGTCGGCAGCCGCCCAGGTGCCTACCAGCAGGCGGGGGGTGGCAATCAGCCCCTTGAGATAGTTTAGCAGTTTACCGGCAATACCCCGCCTCTGCCAGCGGGGCAGTACATAGGTATGGCGGATGAGGGTAACGTCGCCGACTCTCTCGATGCCCATTAATCCGACCAGTTCATCGTTCTCTTCCCAGCCGTAGAAAGTAATACGCTCCATTTCCCGCCCCAGCTCATCCATTGGCATATTGGGCTCGTGGTAGCGGTCGGGTGGTATTTTGCCACTATAGGCTTTGGCTGCCTCGTTGATGATGAAATATAGCCTGTTTTTATCTTCTGAATTACATCGGCGAATCATATTTTTTTACATTTGGAATAGGTTTGAGATACCTGAAAACGATAGCCAGGGATAATTTTGCCTGGCAGAAGGATGACTTCTGGGGCCATGAAGAGTTTGCCAGTTATTGGATATTACCGCCCCAGAGAGCCAACCTTTTCCTCACTGGGGCAGTAACCGCTTCATCGTCTTTTGGCGTATATGGATGGTTATAGAATTGGACCACCCCAGTATGACCACCACTCATACCATTGGCCTTTGAAGTATGATTCATAAACGATATCCAGTGGCCAACTAGCCTGTTTTTCATAGATGCCGTCACCATCGATATCGACCCAGGCTTTTACCGAAACGGGTCCATAACTTAGAGGCGGCACCCCCGGCAGGGTTGCGAATACTTCAAATGCTCCACAATCATTGGCTACTGCTTCAGCTAAGACTGTATCATCCTCACAGATTGATATTATAATGATGTCTCCGGGGTTGAAGCAGGAACCCTTGATGCGTATATGTTGTCCTGGATAAGCCTCAACGGTACCCAGGGCGCTCATCGGCCCGAAGAAAAGGGGGTCAGAGGGGTCCCAGGTGACGACTATCTGTCTAACCGACCCCGCCGGTCCCTGTTCGCCCTGAGGACCCATTGCCCCCTGGGGTCCTGTCGGACCTGCCGGTCCCTGAATACCTGCCGGTCCTATTGGACCCTGCGGACCCACCGGTCCCTGAGGCCCGGTAGCCCCAGACGGTCCCTGAGGTCCCTGAGAACCAGTTGACCCCGCCGGGCCCTCAGTCCCCTGAGGTCCCGCCGGCCCCTGAGGCCCCGCCGGCCCCTCTGGTCCCTGAGAACCAGTTGACCCCGCCGGTCCCGCTGGCCCCGTCGGTCCCGCTGGCCCCTCGGGTCCTTCAGAACCGGTGCAACCAGCTACTGGAAACAGAACGATAGCAAGTATTGCAAGTATGATAAATGCCTTGCCTAAGATTTTCATTTCTGCCTCCTTTATCGTAAGAGTGTGTACAGGATTATATTCTCAGATTAATGCTGGAGTCAATAGACGGATTGCTTGATTGAGAGTGATGTTTTTGGAGAACTTGATGGGATGGCGCGCCTAGAGGGATTCGAACCCACGACACCCGGTTCCGAAGACCGGTGCTCTGTCCGCTGAGCTATAGGCGCCTGAGATACTGGGGTGAGTGGAGGGATTTGAACCCTCGATATCCAGGGCCACAACCTGGCGCCTTAGACCACTGGGCTACACTCACCGCATATAGCAATTATAGCCGAAATATGTAGCCCTTTCAATGTGACTTCGCTTTAGCGGTACACAAGCTCAACCATAGTAACCCCCGCCCCTCCCTCTCCATGTACACCCAGGCGGTACGATTTTATAAGCGGGTGGCTACCAAGTTGTCTGTGGATTGCATTACGCAGGGTTCCCGTCCCCTTGCCGTGAATGACTCTGACCCGGGTAATACCGGCCATAAAGGCATCATCTAGATACTTATCCAGTTTAAGAGAGGCTTCATCTATAGTCAGCTGACGCAGGTGTATCTCATCGCCTGCAAATGACCTGCCGCCTTTGTTGTCTATCATCGGATTAACACAGATATAATAATATTTTATTCGGTGCAAAGCAAATGTTAAATAACGATATAGTTGTACCGATTTGTTTGATTGCCGCAGCTTTCCACTTTTAAAGCGGGTATTTGTTGTAAATTAATAACTTGTATACAGTATAAATGCTATAATATTATACTTGAGCATTATGGTATAAATTAAAAGATTTTTTACCAAATAAGGAGGTGTTATCATGATGTGGGATTATGGTGCAGGCTTGTGGTGGGCTTTTGGCGGAATTTTCATGATTTTATTTTGGGTTGGGTTGGTCATTCTTATTAGCTGGATAGTTATGAAGATTGTTAAGGGCAGTAGCTCAGAATCAAAAAGTGATGCTCTGGATATAGTCAAGGAACGGTACGCTAAAGGCGAAATATCAAAAGAGGAATTTGAGCAGATTAAAAAAGACCTGAGTTAACCTGGAAGGAATACCTAAAGTGCCTGAGGATAAAAAGCAACGTAAGTATAGAAAGGCGACTATAAGCATAGCCGGTATGCATTGCGCCACCTGTGCCGTCAACATAGAGAAGGGACTGGCTATGCTGACCGGCGTCAAGCAGGCGAGGGTTAATTACGCCTCGGAGAAGGCATTTCTGGAATACGACCCCGAAGAAACAGATATAAAAAAAATCAAAAACGCCATAACGGGTCTGGGTTATAAAACCGCCACCAGGAAGCTAGTTTTACCGATAAAGGGTATGCACTGTGCCTCCTGTGTTGCCCGTGTCGAAAAAGCCCTTAATGATGTCCCCGGAGTGGTTTCAGCCGGTGTCAATCTGGCATCGGAGAAGGCTACCATTGAGTATATTGAAGGTACTGAGCTGGCTGATATAAAAAAGGGGGTTAGAGATGCCGGCTTTGAACCCGGTTCGGGGGTAGAAAGCCTGGAAGACGTAACAATCGCTGCCAACCGCGAAACCAGGGGGCTGAGAGACAGGTTTATACTGGCGGCCGTCCTGGGTGTGGTAATAATGGCGTTGAGCTTTGCCCCTTCTTTTCCTGCTAAACCCTATCTAATGTGGGCGCTGGCAACGCCGGTGCAGTTCTGGGCAGGCTTGAGGTTTTACCGTGGCACCTGGGGGGCACTCAAGCATAGAACCGCCGATATGAATACGCTCATTGCCGTCGGCACCTCGGCGGCCTACTTCTACAGTGTGGTAGCGGTTTTGTTCCCCGGGGTGTTTATAAGCGGCGTTATCGAACCCAATCTCTACTTTGATACCTCGGCTATGATTATTGCCCTTATTCTGCTGGGGCGCTTTTTGGAAGCAAGGGCTAAGGGGCAGACGTCGCAGGCGATAAAGAAACTGATAGGTCTTAAGCCGAAGACGGCGCTGGTTGTCCGTAATGGAAGGGAGGAGGAGATTGCGGTTGATGATGTACAGGTCGGTGATATCATTCTGGTCAGAGCCGGTGAAAGGATACCGGTAGACGGCATCATCCGGCAGGGATATTCAACCGTTGATGAATCTATGATTACCGGCGAAAGCATACCGGTGGAAAAGAATGTCGGCGATGAAGTTATCGGCGCTTCTATCAACAAGACGGGTAGTTTTCAGTTTGAAGCTACCAAGGTGGGGGAAAACACAACCCTGGCTCACATTATACGTCTGGTGGAAGAAGCACAGGGAAGCAAGGCGCCCATACAGCGCCTGGCGGATATAGTAGTCAGCTACTTTGTGCCAGTCGTAATCGCCATTGCACTTGTTACCTTCGTAATCTGGTATGCTGTCGGCCCGCCGCCGGCTCTTACCTTTGCCATACTCAATTTTGTTGCCGTGCTTATAATCGCCTGCCCCTGCGCCTTAGGGCTGGCAACGCCGACGGCTATTATAGTCGGAACCGGCAAGGGTGCTGAATATGGAGTTCTTATAAGGAGCGCCGAAACGCTGGAAAAAGCACAACGTATAAACACTGTTCTGCTGGATAAAACCGGAACCCTGACGCGGGGAGAGCCGAAGGTAACAAATATTATAAGCAACGCATCCTTTTCATCAGAAGACATTTTGCGGCTGGCGGCTTCTGCGGAGAAGGGCTCTGAGCATCCGCTTGGGGAAGCCATAGTAAAGGCGGCAAAAAATAAAAAACTCAAGCTATCAACGGCTACGAAATTCAATGTTATTCCCGGCCATGGTATTGAAGCTCAAGTAGAAGGAAAGAAACTGCTGCTGGGCAATCTGAGGTTGATGAGGGACAGAGGTCTTTCGCTGAACGGTATGAAGAAAGAAGCCGGGCGCCTCTGGGCACGGGGCAAAACGGTTATGTTTCTCGGGATAGATGACCAGGTGGTAGGCGCTATCGCCCTGGCCGACACCATAAAGCCGAAGGCGAAAGAGGCACTCAGAAGGATTCATAATATGGGCATTGAGATGGTGATGATAACCGGAGATAACCGGCGTACCGCCGAAGCAATTGCCCGCCAGCTGGGCATTGACCGGGTATTATCCGAGGTGCTGCCGGAAGATAAAGCTCAGCAGGTGAAGAAGTTGCAGCAGGGGGGCAGTGTGGTGGCTATGGTGGGTGATGGTATAAACGATGCCCCGGCGCTGGCTCAGGCTGACATCGGTATTGCTATCGGCACGGGGACTGATGTAGCCGTTGAAACCGGTGATATCACTCTTATCAGTGGTGATTTAAACGGGATAGCCACTGCTATAACATTAAGCAAACGCACTATGAGGACAATAAAACAGAATCTCTTCTGGGCGTTTGCCTATAATACCGCCCTCATCCCGGTAGCGGCCGGGGTTCTCTACCTGGCTTTTAGTGAAAGCGGAGTTCCCTCGGGGCTTACTTTCATTCTCGGTGATGTCGGTTTTTTGAATCCTATAATGGCGGCGGCGGCAATGGCGGCAAGCTCGCTTACCGTTGTATCCAACTCTCTACGGCTGAGAGGTTTCAAGCCGGAAAAAACTGGCTGATTAAATGGGGGCAGGTTATTAGTTATAGTGGGCTGTCAAGGCTCTCTCTATAGGCTACGCCTTCCCAACAAAGGAGGAAAATTGCTTGTAAATTGAATAATATAGGCTGCAATAGTAAAAATGTTATCATATTCCTATTGACATTGACGAAGGAATGGCTTATTCTTCAAAACAAAAAGGAGGTAGAACCATGCAAGGATATTGTGTAAAGTGTCGTGCCAAGAGAGAAATGAAAGACCCCAAGGCAATAACAATGAAAAACGGCAGGCCGGCGACACAGGGAGTTTGCCCTGTATGCGGCACAAAAATGTTTAAGATAGGCAAGAGTTAAAACACTTATTGCAGCTATCAAAAATTATTAAGCAAGCTGGATTATACCAGCTATATATTAAGTTGTCTTTTAAATAAGTAACTTGACATAATAGTAATACCAGGAGTTGATTGAAGTTATTTGGTATTACTGTGTTGTTAGCGACTGTATCTGTTTGTTGGTAATTATTACCCCAGTATCGTGAGCTCATATCTTCTACCGGCTGGATGTTAAAAACAAAGCTTGAGTAGCTGGTAAAGGTTTGTAAAACTATCCAGGCGTTTAAGCTCGTTTTTTCAAGTCGGGGTGCATTGTTTGCATACCAGAGTTCTGGCGACAAATATGCCAAAGACAGTGGGAAGTACTGAAATAATCGGGAGACTCGAGGACGAGTATCCTGATGCCAGAATAGCGCTTAGTTATTGCACCCCCCTTGAGTTGTTGGTAGCAACCATTCTTTCGGCACA
>DAOWJL010000082.1 GCA_030640385.1 Dehalococcoidia bacterium
AGCGATCTGGAGCCAATCCCTAAAACCGTCCTCAGTTCGGATTGCAGGCTGAAATTCGCCTGCATGAAGCCGGAGTTGCTAGTAACCGTGGGTCAGCATACTACGGTGAATACGTTCTCGGGCCTTGTACACACCGCCCGTCACGTCATGAAAGTTGGCAACACCTGAAGTCGATGGACTAACCCAGGTTTATCCAGGGAAGCAGTCGCCGAAGGTGGGGCTGGTGATTGGGACGAAGTCGTAACAAGGTAGCCGTAGCGGAAGCTGCGGCTGGATCACCTCCTTTCTAAGGATAGAATGGGCTTTTAAGCTCACTAACCTAGGTCGGTTCTTCGGATTTATCCGAAGACAGTTTCCTACCTTCCGCTATCCAGTTGTTAAGGTTTTTTCTTTGGGGAGGAATCCATCCCCTGTCCCCTTCCTTTGCTAAAGGAAGGGGTATTATTTATGAAAGAGGCTACGCCTCTCTTAGATTCTCCGTTTCGTAAAACTGAAAAGCGGGGTGTTTAAGAGGGGCGGAAGCCCCTCTTCTTTCTTAAAGGGCGGCGGGTGGGAAAAGATAAAATGATAAGCTTGGCTTGCTTTATTAGAGAATTTATTTTAGAATAAGGGCTAATATTTTCGGCATCAGTAAAGATATGAAACACCAGACTCTGCGTATAATAGCCTATAGCCTTTGGATTTTAGCCTGGTTAATGCTTATAATCGGCATTGGATTTACAATTGTTATGGGCATGGCGGCGGCGACGGTAATAGCCAGGGTGGCTTTTGTGCTGGGAGGCCTGGTTGTAAATGCTTTTATTGCCGCATCTTTACTGGCAGCCTCCAGGCTGATTTACCTGCTTATTGATATGGGCGAAGACTTAAGCGAAATAAGACAAAACCTTAAAGAAAAATAGAAAAAGTAATAAATCAGATTATAGGATATGAATGAGCGCAGTTTAAAAAGGCTGCGTTTTTTATTTGTGGAATATGGTCTTAAAAAAGTGCTTGATTTATTAAAGGATTCTGCGTTAGAATAAGCCCTGCAGCATGGGCCATTAGCTCAGTTGGTTAGAGCACAGTCCTGATAAGACTGGGGTCTCTGGTTCGAGTCCAGAATGGCCCACCACTCGTAAAACCGCTTTTTCTTTACATTATTTTCCATATAAGACCGGGGTTTTATTAATTGGCACTACCCTGCATTTTGCCTGGAAGTATTAGTGTAGCAAACATTAGAGATAAACAAAATAATAGGCCCTGAAGATATTCCCGATTACACCCAGGGCTCTGCACACGGGAGGGGAAAAGGAAGTAATTAAGCCGTCGCTATCTGAAAAGCACGGCACCCTGGTTTCCCCCTCCAGCACTTATTATGCCGCGGGGTTGTGGGTTTGTAAGCGGGGGAGATAAATATAAGCAGATTCAAATAGCTTTATTTTATTTCTATTGACATAATTGGAATAGCGCAGTAAACTCAATTCTAATTACAACTATGGATAATATACTGCAATTAATATTCTTTTTCTCAGTAGCTCTCTTCGGTATCGTTATTACATTATATGTTCTTGCTGTTTCATTGCTTGGTAGAGCTATTAATTTGTCTATCGAAGAACAAGAAACCGCTGAGGAAAAACAAAGATTAAGTGTGTCAGAAGGCCTAGAAAAAATGGAAACCGAGTTCTCAGAAGCGAAGAAAAAGAATAAAATTGATACTAAGGAACTCAGTAAACTCAGTAAGAGAATAAACAAACTAAAATCGCAAGAGAACAAACATAAACGTAATATTTTTTTATTAGGATGAAACCAAAATTACTCACTGCTAATTGGGGAGCAATAATCCCTGGGGCTTTTTTTCTGATTGCAGCAATATTTAGCGCTTTAACGCTCCACAACTTTGACGAAGTTACTAAGACTTATCCACAAACAACGCTTTGGCTAGCAATAGTTTTTCTGGTGATAGGTATCCTTTTCATCTGTATTATCCTAAAAACAATAGAGGGAGTTGCTAAAACATCCGATGAAACATCTTTCAAGAGAGAGGCAGAGGCTATTAAAGCAGCTTTCAAGCAAATAGAAGCAGAAAAATCACCACTACTAACCCTATTTTTTGAACCAGAAGAACCTCCTTTTAAAATGGAGCCTGATTCTACACGAGAAATAGACTTTGGTTTGATACTTTCTCAAGGTAGGCAGGTCACAAATGCTTCAGTCATATTTTTTGCTCCACCAGGTTTTGATTTTCCAAATACTAAGACATACAAACAACCTTCTTATAAAGAGCTATGGTCTGATTTCATGCTTACACGAGTTAGCCTAGGTGATGTTTTTAGAAATATTAATTCAGTTTCATCTGTCCATATTAAATGTCCCACAGAAAAAGGAAATTATAAACTTTTTTACCAAATAACAGGTGGTGATTATAGTGGTGAGCATGAAGATTTTGAAGTTATTATCGAATAGATATTGTCTATTGATCGTGACAGGTTACTCTTATTGATATTAAAAGCGCAGACCTCTCAGCCTATACCCCTAACTTCATAGTTGGTAGCGGGGGTTGGATTCGAACCACTAAACCTATATAGCCAGCCCCTGTAAAAGCCTATTCAATAGCCACAAGCTCAATTTCAAACGTCAGGTCTTTTCCTGCCATTGGATGATTGGCATCTACGGTTATCGAAGCCTCGGAAACATCGGTAACGACAACTGTAACGGTTCTGCCGTCCGGTTGGCTCATTTCCAGCTGCTGCCTAATACCCGGTTTTAGATCCTCTGGTAGTTTATCTCGTTCTATTACCAGCACCAAATCATCACGATGCGGACCGTATGCCTCATCTGCTGGTATGGTAACTGTTTTAATCTCACCAACCTGCATACCATTGACCGCTTTATCAAACCCCGCTATCATATTCCCTCCGCCCAATATGAACTCCAGCGGTTCCCCACCCTTGGATGTATCAAACACACTACCGTCCTCTAGTGCGCCCTTGTAATGCACTTTAACCGTGTCGCCATTTTCCGCCATTATAATTTCTTCCTTTCCGGCACAACCCGTTACCGATGATATCCCCAATATAATTACCAGGGTAACAACGTACAATTTCTTAAGCATTTCTTATCCTGATTACTTTGTCTGGTATTATTTTTAATTCTCGAAAGGTAATTGTATAATTATCAGATTGGCTTATATAATAAAGCCCCCTTATCATCTCTGGGGGCATTGCTATTTAATTGGTAGCGGGGGTTGGATTCGAACCAACGACCTTCGGGTTATGAGCCCGACGAGCTGCCACTGCTCCACCCCGCGTCAGAACTGTATAACTAGTATAAACACTGGCGGGATGAGGTGTCAAGGCAATCTTGAAGCTGCAAACCGTAAAGATAAACGGTCACCTATTCTTTGTTCTTTGTATCTTTTTCCTGCCACCAATTTTTCAGCCGTTCTGAAACCTGCTTTTCATAGCCCTGGTCACCGGGTGTATAGAAGCGTTCTTCCTTAAGTGCATCGGGGAGGTTCTGCTGTTTCACAAAGTGTCCGGGGTAGTCATGGGCATACTTATAACCCTTGCCATAATCAATATCCTTCATCAGTGATGTTACCGGATTTCTCAGGTGCAGGGGCACCGTTTCGCTTGAACCCCGTTTAATCTCCTCCTGCACTCGCGAGTAAGCCTGATAAAGGGAATTACTCTTGGGTGCCGTAGCCAGATAGACCGCCGCCTCAGCCAGAGCCAGATTACCTTCCGGCATACCGATAAAATGAACCGCCTGCTGCGCCGCCATAGCCACTACCAGTGCCTGGGGATCAGCCATACCGACATCTTCAGAGGCAAAACGCACCAGGCGTCGGGCGACATAGAGCGGGTCTTCCCCGGCTTCCAGCATACGTGCCAGCCAGTAGAGAGAGGCATTCGGGTCCGAACCTCGCATTGATTTATGCAAAGCGGATATGGTATCGAAGTGCTGCTCGCCGCCCTTATCATAGGTTAAAGCCCGGTGTTGAATAGCGTCTTCAATAATAGCCAGTGAAATGCGCCGCCTGCCCTTGTCATCCGCAGGTGTAGTCAGCACAGCCATTTCAAGTATATTCAGGGCAGCCCTGGCGTCGTTGTTTGACATGGCAATAATGTACTCCATGGCATCATCAGCCAGATCTGCCTTTAAAGCGCCGAGGCCACGCAGGCTATCTTTCAATGCCCTGAACACTATTATGCGGATTTCGTCGGCAGCAAGCGGTTTCAATATGAAAACCTGACAGCGGGAAAGTAGTGGCGAAATGACCTCAAAAGAGGGATTTTCGGTCGTTGCCCCGATAAGCGTTATGGTGCCATCTTCAACATAGGGCAAAATGGCATCCTGCTGTGCTTTATTGAAACGGTGAATTTCATCTATAAAGAGTATGGTTTTCTGGCGGCTCATCTTGCGACGCTCTCTGGCCTGCTCAATTATACGCCTCAGGTCGGCGACACCGGCGCTGACGGCAGAGACCGGGCTGAAGTGAGAATCGGTAACACCGGCGATGATATAAGCCAGGGTGGTCTTACCGCTGCCCGGCGGACCCCAGAGGACAACTGATGGCAGCTTGCCCGATTCGATAGCCCGCCTCAGGATACGCCCCTTACCCGCAAGGCGCTCCTGCCCGACGAACTCGTCAAAACCGGCGGGCCTCATCCGCGCCGCCAGCGGAGCCTCTTTTAGTCTGTCTTTTTCAAACTTATGCTCAAATAAGTCCATTGTCAATTACCTTATGCGCTGCTTTGCAACGTTGGCCACTTCTTCCCCCTCACGCAACAGCCCGAGTAACAGGTGCTCTGTGCCTATGCTGTATTTAGCTGGCTGCCGCAATTGCATATTCATCTTTTAAGGTTGTTATAAGCTCTTTAACGGAGGTAATTTTATCTATCCGATAGGCATTAGCCCCCGCAAAGGCAAAGCCATTTTTAAACTTTCCCTTTTTGGCATTGGTCAGGGCGATACAAATGCAATACGGCGAGTTTTCAATATCACAGGTCCTCAGGCACTTCCAGGGGCATTTGAATGGTCTTTTAATTCCAGATGATACTTCACTAAGAAATTGGTTTTTTATTGCTCTCCCCGGCAATCCAACAGGACTGTCAATTATGACAAGGTCTTCTTTTTCACACCCCAGATATGCTTCCTTAAATTCTATAGAAGCATCGCACTCGTGGGTTGCCACAAACCTGGTTGCCATCTGTACCCCCTGGGCTCCTAGCTGGATAATGTTATAAATGTCAGCGCCTGTATAAACGCCTCCAGCAGCGATTACCGGTATGCTTCTATTAAAATGATGTTCATAGGGTTTAATCGCAGAGATTACTTCCGGCAGTATCTTTTCCAGCATATAATCAGGATTATCTATATGTTCTTTCTTAAATCCGAGGTGCCCACCAGCTAGCGGACCTTCAACAACCACTGCATCAGGCACATGGTTATATTTTTTCTTCCAGCTGCGGAATATTATTTCAGCCGCCCTGCCAGAAGACACTATAGGGACAACCTTTATTCTAGCTCTCCCTGATTCGTCCAGTAGCAAATTTTCAGGAATCTTCAATGGCAGCCCAGCGCCAAGAAAAGCCAGGTTTGCACCTTCATCTACGGCAACTTGCATAAGGTCATAACAATCTGAGCAGGCTACTAATATATTTACCCCGATAATGCCTGCCGTCATTCGTCTCGCTTTTTTTATTTCCTTCCGCAGGGCTCTCTGGTTGGCTTCCCTGAAATTTCTGTTAAAATCTGGCTCAAGCATGCCAATTCCAGCAGTGGAAATAATCCCAATACCACCTTCATTGGCAACAGTCGAAGCCAGGCCTGACAATGAAATGCCAACACCCATTCCTCCCTGAATAATCGGTATTTTAGCCTCCAAATCACCTATCCGCAATGCCGGCATTTCCCTTAAATCCATATATTCACTCCTTCAATCAAGATGTGTTTCTTCCCAAAGTTATTTATACCTCTTCACCCTGAAGCAATAGAGTTTTATCGTCTCACCGGGCATAATACCCGCCTTCTGGCGGCAGATGTCAATCTGCCTGTCAACGGTGTCCACTCCCTCCAGGTCCGGTAAGAGCAAGCCCCTTCTAAAATCACATTCCACTATCACCCCGTGCTTTTTGGGGCTTAGCCTATTTTTGTCTTTTACGGGCCTTGGCTTGGTCAGCACATCCACGCTGTATTCCAGGTCCTTGAGCTCACTGGCGGCAACTGGTGGGAAACGGGGGTCTCTTGTAGCCGAGCTAACGGCATTGGTTGTTATCTCCCGGGCAACATTCTCCTGTGCCGCTTCAAAAGTACCGACGCAGCCCCGCAACTGGCCAAACTTGTGCAGTGAAACAAATACTCCGGCCTGCTTTCTCATTTCAGCGGTGAGCTTAGCCGGCGGTGGGATGATATTGCCGTCTCTGACAAAGGTCTCCACCGCTTCCTTCGCCAGTTTTACAATCGGCGACATCTTAGAGTTCTTGAATACCAATCCGGCATAACCAACAACAGAGCTGTAATCGCCGGTGGTATCACCGCTGGTCCGGTACTTTACCAGTTCGGCCTTTTTCGCTCCCAGTGCCTTTGCCGCCGTAATCAGGCTGACCACCGGGGCATAGCCGCACATCGATATATTTAACTCGTCTACCTTCTTTATCAGCCTATCCTCGTCCAGCGCCAGCATAGCCTCAATCGCCTGGTTATCCTTCTCCTTTGCCGAGGTCTGCGGCTCGTAGTGAGTCATATCACTTGAGGCGATGATGACTGCTTCTCTTTTTAAATCCTTGACCGCCTTTGCCATTACCCTTCCTATTTCTTTATAGGCAGCGCCGTTAGCGTGAGCGAGCACAATAGGCACCAGCTTGATGTTATTCTTAAAATACTGCAGAAACGGTAGCTGAACCTCAATGGAATGCTCAAAGCGATGAGCATTGTAGTCTTCTTCGAGATAGCCGGATGATGTCAGAATACGCCTGGCGAGCTCGGTATCTATTTCAACATCACCCAGCGGCGTCCGCCAGGTACCCTCAATCATAATACTGAAGGCTTTACCCAGCCCGGTATGGTTCGGGCCTAGGATGATAAAAGTATCCTTCATTTTAATCCGAGAAATAGTCGCCCCGGCTACCGGTCCGGAATAGATATAGCCGGCATGAGGCGACACCAGCCCGACTACCTCTTCTCTGGCTGCTTTATCACCGACCATAGCGGCTATCATTTCTCTGAGCTTAACCGGTGAAGCCGGATAGAATTGATCCGCTACTGCCGCTTCTCTTATCATGACAACCGTCCCCTAAGCCGTTTTGAAATTAAGCTCTGCCCCGCAGAACTTACATTTAGAACCTCTAATACCTATCACCTCGGTCTGATATCCATACCTCTTAATAATAATATTGCCACATTTATGGCAGTTAGTATTTTCACCCCCATGCCCCGGGGCATTACCTACATAGACAAATTTTAGCCCGGCTTTCCTGCCGATATCAACGGCGCGCTCCAGTGTGGATATGGGGGTTGGCGGTGAGTCCATCATATCATGATTGGGGTAGAACCTGGTTACATGCCAGGGTGTCAGTTCGCCCAGCTCATCGTGTATCCAGCCGGCTATCCCCTCAAGTTGTGTTTTATCATCGTTCATGGCGGGTATAATATTTGTAATTACCTCTATATGCATCTGCCACTTATTCTTAGCCCGTTTGGCAACTTCAAGGATACCGTGCCACTGGCTTATCTTTGCCAGTTTGCGGTATAAGCCATCACTGAAGCCTTTTATATCCACCCGCCAGGCATTCAGATAGGGCCCGATGGTATCCAGGGCCTCTGGAGTCATATAGCCATTGGTAACGTAGACGGTATAAAGACCGTTCTCCTTTGCCAGCCGGGCAGAATCCAGCGTATATTCAAACCACATGGTGGGTTCGTTGTATGTCCAGGCAATACCCTGGCAGTTGTACTCCTTTGCCAGCTTGACAGCTTCTTCGGGTTGAATCTGGCGCCCCAGCTGCGGCAGGTCCACACACGATATTTCCCAGTTCTGGCAGCCCTGACAATGGAAATTGCAACCCCAGCCACCGATGGAAAAGGCAAGACTGCCGGGAAAGAAGTGGAACAGCGGTTTCTTTTCGATGGGGTCAACGGCTACCGATGACACCTGTGCGTAGTTCATGCTATACAGGACGCCGTCTTTATTCTGGTACATCTTACAGACGCCGCCTTTACCCGGCCCTATCTGGCAGCGCCACTGGCAGATATTACAGCGCACTTTGGATTTCGGGAGGCTTTCATAGAGCATCGCCTGGTGCATAACTAAATCCTTTCCCTAATTATATCACTCGGTAACTATCAATTATAGCTTCTTATTTTATAATTATCTTTAAACAGATTTATTAGACCAGATATATTATCATTATGCCGCCGGCTATCATAGCGATAGCAACCAGCCTTACCGCCAGCACCCCCCTGTCCAAATCCTTTTCCAGAAGAACCCCCGGCAAGAAGCGGCTCAGGATAAGGGCGTAAATAATCACAAATACGGGACGTGTGCTGGCTATTGTGGAAACCAGGGATACCGGCCCCCTTTCCATAGCCCAGAACAGCATTATGGAACTGGCAACCGCCAATGTCTCATTAATAGTCAGCAGCATCAGGGCAGAGCGTGGATTTACAATATGAGCCAGTTCCTTTATTACACTGTATCGCACTGATACAAGTAAAAATATAACAGCCAGAGACAGCATGCTCATCCAGTACATATTCCAAAAGGAGATATAGTCAAGGGCGTATTTACCGACTACGTCAGCCATTGCCAGAAGCAGGCTTGAACCCAGAAGGAGAAAGAACGTCGTCCCCAGCCGGTTTTTTGAGCTATCCGTTCTTTTTTTAACCGATATTATGACCACGCCGGCAACAACAATGGCTATCGCCATTCCCTGCAGGTAGCTCAGTGTTTCACCCAGAAGAGGCACCGCCATTATAGCCACGAAAACGGGATAGATGCTGACCACCGGCACCACCCGAGATACCTCTTCCCTTCGCAACGAGTACAGCAATATGATGACAGATATAGCTCGCAGCAATCCGGAAGATATCGCCACCATCAACTGCCAGGTACTCAAACCCGCTGGCAAAGGAAAAATAAAGGCAAATATCAGACCAAAAACCAACACGAAAGGACTGACCACAAGCAAAAAAGCCTTGAAACCGGGCATCCTTTTTGAGATAAGGTGGCTATCAAAGATGTTTACAAGACCCAGGCTGGCGGCGCTCAATATAGCTATACCTATCCAGGCAACTTCCATAAGCTCTATTTCGCAGGGAAAACTGTAATCCAGTTTACACTATACCGGTTCTAATAGAAACCTTGACTGCCCGATTAACAGTAGGTAGACTGGGTAGGGTTAATTTTATGAAAATCATCGGTCTAACCGGCGGTATAGGCAGCGGCAAAAGCACCGTAGCCGGCTTACTGGCTGAGCTGGGCGCCGTCATCATTGATGCCGATAAAATCGGGCATAAGGTTCTTGATTCCGACAGCAAAGCCCGTGAGCAGGTGGTGGCTTCTTTCGGTAAGCGGATTCTTAATCCCGACGGCTCTGTTGACCGCAGTGAGCTGGGCAGGATAGTTTTTGCCGAGCATAAAGCCTTGTCTCTCCTCAACGGCATAATGCACTCGCGAATTTACCTAGTAGTGAAGGCTAAGATAGAACAATATAGAAAACAGGGAGCAAGGGTTGTCGTAATTGACGCCCCGCTGCTTATCGAAGCCAGCTGGGCGGCAATGGTCGACGTCGTCTGGGTGGTCACCGCCACCAAAGCCAGCATTTTCAAGCGTCTCGAAAAGACAGGGCTCTCCCGCGATGAAACCATGGCGCGCATCCGTTCTCAGCTAACGGAAAGTGAACGGATTAAAATGGCGGATGTGGTTGTAAATAATGATTGCAGCCTTAACGAGCTAAAACTAAAGGTGGGTATGTTGTGGCAGGGACTGCAATTTGACACCTGTAAGTAGTGTTGATAAAATATAGTGTTTCCCCAATGGAGGTTTGTTATTTACGCTATTATTGAAAGCGGCGGTAAGCAGTATAAAGTGGCTCCCGGTCAGACGATAGATGTAGAGCGCCTGGATATAACCGAGGGTGCTGCCGTTGAACTGGATAAGGTGCTTCTCATTGCGGATGGTGATAAGCTAACCGTCGGCAACCCCACAATAGATGGCGCCAGGGTACTTGCCATCGCAAAGGGTGATACTAAAGATAAGAAGATTGTCGTCTTCAAATACAAGCCAAAGGTGCGTTACCGCAAGAAGACCGGGCACCGTCAGATCCATACCAGGTTGACTATCGAAAATATAAGCCAGCCGGGTACCGAAGCGGAGAAGCCCAAGAAAACCCGTAAGCGTAAGAAAGAGGTAACCGAAAGTGGCACATAAAAAGGGAGGCGGCTCCACCAGGCTGGGGCGTGATAGCAAGCCCAAAATGCTCGGTATAAAAAGGTATGCCGGCCAGAAGGTCAATGCCGGTACGATTCTGGTTCGCCAGAGGGGCACCCGCATCCACCCGGGCAATAATGTTGGCATCGGCAGAGACCATACGCTGTTTTCCCTTATTAACGGCATTATAAAGTATGAGCCGGCAACCAAAAACAAGAGGAAGGTCAGCGTTTATGCTGAATAACCACTATGAAGGCTAAGATTCACCCCAAATACTGTCACGATTCCAGGGTGACCTGTTCCTGCGGCAATACCTTCACCGTCGGATCCACAAAGAAGACTTTAAAAATAGAGCTGTGCAGCAAGTGCCATCCGTTCTTTACCGGTGAGCACCGTATGGTAGATACAGCCGGGCGTGTCGAACGTTTCAGACAACGCTACAAGATAGAGGACTAAACAGATATCTATATCCGTAGCAAGGGGCGGTGATAATAGATCCGCTCCTTTTTTATTGGGGGTTTTAAATGGCAAGAGATTTCCGTTACGGTGGGCAGGCGGTTATGGAGGGGGTAATGATGCGCGGCCAGAAAACGAGCGCCACCGCCGTTCGTCGCCCGAATGGAGAGGTGGTTGTTGACAAAAAACCGCTGCCCAAATTATATACAGGCCGCTTGAGGCAAACCCCCTTCGTGCGGGGTATTATCGTTTTAATTGAATCAATCATTCTGGGCATCAATAGCCTGTTTTATTCAGCCAATATAGCACTTGAGGAGGAGGGTGAAGATGTATCCGGCGGCTCAACCTGGGTGATTCTCGGGCTTTCCTTTGCGCTTTCAATCAGCCTGTTCTTCATTGCCCCCCTTTTCCTGACCAAGTTGCTTGACCCCTATATAGATTCATCCATTATCTTTCACCTCGTAGAGGGTGCTATACGACTGGTTATCTTCCTCGTTTTCCTCAGGTTGATATCACTGATGCCCGATATAAAGCGCACCTTTGCCTATCATGGCGCCGAGCATAAGACGATTAACGCCTATGAAGACGGGGTTGACCTCGATACCAAAGCTATCCAGAAATACGGTACCGCCCATACACGCTGCGGCACTGCCTTCCTGCTGGCGGTACTGGTTATAGCTGTTATCGTCTTCGCCCTCGTTGGCCGCCAGGCAGTATGGCTCATGGTTCTATCACGGGTTCTCTTAATCCCTGTCATCGCCGCCCTGGGCTATGAGGCAACCCAGTTCGGAGCCCGGCATATGAACAACATTTTGGTCCGGGCTGTAATGACTCCCGGTATGTGGCTGCAGAGCCTTACCACAAGAGAGCCAGACGAAAGCCAGATTGAGGTTGCCGTAATAGCTCTAAAAGAGGTGATGGCTACAGACCGGCAGACTGCGGAACAGGCTTCTTCTGAGGTTGCTACTTAATATCTTCTTTTGTTAACCGGCTGAAGAAACAGGTTCTTTCTCCGGTATGGCAAACCGGACCTAAAGGGTGTGCCTTTACTAAAATGGTATCGGCGTCACAATCCAGCCATATTTCACTGACAATAAGGCGGTTGCCGGAGGTAGCCCCCTTGTGCCACAATTCCTTGCGACTTCTGCTATAGAACCAGGCTTCACCGCTGGACAACGTAAGCTTAAGGGACTCTTCATTCATATAGCCCAGCATCAGCACCTCACCGCTTGTATCATCCTGAATAATAGCCGGCACAAGCCCTTTTGCGTCAAGCTTTAACTTTTTCTGCAACTACTACCTCCTGGCCTAATTAACTGCTTTAAGCGCTAGCTCCAGACTCATATCGCCGGTATAGAGAGCCCTGCCGATTATCGCCCCCTCCACCCCCAGTTTATCCAGCAGTTTCAGGTGCATCAGTGACGAGATACCACCGGAAGCGATAACGGGATACCTTATGGAATCAACCAGCTCAAAAGTGGAGATAAAATTCGGTTCTGTAAGTGTGCCGTCGCGGCTGATATCTGTATAAATGAAGCGCTTTACACCGAGCTTTGCCATAGACATAGCATGATCAACAGTGGTAAGCTCCGTTTCGCTCTTCCAGCCGTGTGTCGCCACCCTGCCCTCTCTGGCATCGATACCGATAATGATAGATTTGCCAAAGCGGCGGCATGCTTCCTTTACCAGCTCCCGGTCTTCTACTGCAGCCGTCCCCAGAATGACACGGTCAATGCCCATTTTGAGGAGTTTTTCTATAGTTTCCATGCATCGGATACCGCCACCCACCTGCAACGGAATCCAGACTGTATCGTTAATCTGCGCTATGGCTTTCAGGTTACGGGGAACACCGAGGTCGGCGCCATCAAGGTCAACGATATGCAGCCTGGTCGCCCCCAGCGACTGCCACTTGACAGCCATTTCCACCGGATTATCGGAATACACCGTCTCCATAGTGTAATCACCCTGATACAGGCGGACACACCTGCCATCCTTTATATCTATTGCCGGTATTACTTCCATTTCAACTCTACCATTCCTTCACCTGACTATAAATAGGAATTATATCACCTCTGCCGATGACTAACAATGACGAAGTCTTAATATTATTCAACCGAGAGGACGCACAAGCAGAATCTTTCTATCCTGCCCAACAACGATAACTTCAATTCCGGTATCAATATCCATATCGATTGTTTTTGCCTGCCACAGTTCGCCACCAGTTTTAATCAAGCCTTCCGGTTGCAGTGGTTTTACCACCCTGCCCCGGCTGCCGACCATGGTCCCCAGGCCGGCTATCGGCTGCCTTTTCAGGGCGCGGCTGCCCGCCCGGTAATTGAGAATGGCAACGGTTGCCCAACCCACCATCAGTACAATAAGCACAGCCAGGTGTAAGTTTATTCCCAGTTCCGGCAGGCCGACCAGCACAACCACAGCCAGCGCCGCCTCTTCCAGGATGGTGCTGACAACAGCCATAATAAGTCTGCCGTTCATCTTGCTATCCGTATCGTTTATCCTATTATATCAGGATATCTCTGTTGCCCATAGTCAAATTCGGGTGTTATAATTGAAGCCAACAAGCTTTGAGGAGCAACATATGAAATTAAGCCGAGAGGAAGTACTGCACATTGCCCGCCTTGCCAGGCTGGGGCTTACCGATGCCGAAGTGAACAAACTCAGCCAGCAGCTTTCCAAAATACTGGAGAGCTTTGAGGTATTGCAGCAGGTGGACACCAGCGGTGTCCCGCCTACGGCACAGCCGAATATATTGAAGAACGTATTGAAAGAAGACAAAATTAAACCATCACTGTCACAGGACGAGGTACTGGCTAATGCCCCGCACAGGGATAAGGAATTCTTCAGGGTAAGGGCCGTGCTTGAGTAGTGTTAAGAATATGACTTTTAAGGGGGAGGGGTGATAAATAAAAGGTGGTTTGTTATATTGCCTATGTTTTTTCTAACTCTATATTTCTCGGCGTGCAGCCCGTCCGGTAACAGTGCATCTCCTTTAGAAAACGATATGAGGATAACACTACCCGAACCGAAATACGACAGCGATATCTCTGTTGAAGAGGCTATACTCAATAGAAGGTCGATAAGGGACTATACCAGCCAGGCCCTAACCCTGCCGGAGGTATCCCAGCTGCTGTGGGCGGCCCAGGGAATCACCGACCCCGGCGGTAAAAGGGGGGCACCCTCTGCCGGAGCCACCTATCCCCTTGAAATATATATCGTGGTGGGCGATGTGGAGGGGGTTGCCGAGGGCATTTACAGATACAATCCGCATCAAAATGAGCTTATTAAAGTACTTGATGGCGAACATAGAAAAGCCCTGGCCGGTGCGGCTTTAAACCAGCAGTTCATCGCCGAGGCACCGTTAGACATCGTCATTACGGCGATATATGAGAGGACAACAGACAGGTACGGGGATAGGGGTATAAGGTACGTGCACATGGAAGCGGGGCATGCCGCCCAGAATGTCTACCTGCAGGCGGTTGCCCTGAACCTGGGAACGGTAGTCGTCGGTGCCTTTCATGACGACCAGGTGACAAAAATAATGGCGCTACCTGATAATGAAGTACCACTGTATATAATGCCGGTGGGCAGGATAGCGGATTAAGGAGTATAGATGATAGACGGCAAACAATTAACCATTCATGAAGTAAGCCAGCTGCTCAAGAGCAGACAGGTCTCATCCTGCGAGCTAACGCGGGCAGCGCTGGAACAAATACAAAAGGTTGAGCCTCAGGTCAAGGCTATCGTAACCATCACTGAAGAGCTTGCCATCAAGCAGGCAAAACAAGCCGACGAGAGGATAGCTCGTGGCGAGGGCAGCCCCCTTAACGGTATCCCGGCGCTGATAAAGGATGTCATCTGCACCAGGGGGGTGCGCACCACCTGCTCGTCAAAGATGCTTGAAAACTTTGTTCCTCCCTATGATGCCACGGTAATGGAAAAACTTAATGACTGCGGTGTTGTCGTTGTCGGTAAAGCCAATATGGATGAGTTCGCCATGGGCTCTTCCACCGAGAACTCGGCGTTCTTCACCACCCGCAATCCCTGGGACCTGGATCGCGTCCCCGGTGGCTCCAGTGGCGGTTCGGCGGCGGGGGTGGCTGCCGGTGAGGCTATCTACGCACTGGGTTCGGATACCGGCGGCAGCATCCGCCAGCCGGCAAGCTTCTGCAGCGTTACCGGATTGAAACCGACCTATGGCCGGGTCAGCCGCTACGGGCTTGTCGCCTTTGCCAGCTCGCTGGACCAGATTGGGCCGATAACCGGTGATGTTACCGATGCGGCAATAGTGCTCAATGCCATCGCCGGCTTTGATACGAGGGACTCTACTGCCGTACCCCTGCCCATCCCCGACTATACACAGTGCCTCACCGGTGATATAAAGGGATTGCGACTGGGTATTCCCAGGGAGTATTTCGTTGAGGGGATGCAGCCGGAGGTAGCCGCTGCCATAAAAGCCGCCATCTACAGACTGGAGGAGCTTGGGGCAAACATAGACTGGGGGGTATCCCTGCCCCACACCCCTTATGCCCTGGCTGTCTATTATATCATCGCCCCGTCTGAAGCCTCAGCCAACCTGGCACGCTATGACGGCGTAAAATACGGCTTTTCTTATAAAGATACCGATAATATGTGGGAGGCGATGGAAAAGACGCGCCAGCACGGTTTCGGCGCCGAGGTCAAGCGGCGCATAATGCTGGGCACCTATGCCCTTTCTGCCGGCTATTATGACGCTTGGTACCTCAAGGCACAGAAGGTGCGCACCCTCATCCGGCGTGAGTTTGATAGTGCATTTGAAAAATACGACGCCCTGGTAACCCCCACCTCCCCCACCGTCCCCTTTAAAATCGGCGAGAAGGTTGAAGACCCGCTGCAGATGTATCTTTCCGATGTCTGCACCCTGCCGGTCAACATTGCCGGGCTGCCGGCAATCTCCATCCCGGCCGGCTTCGCCGACGGGCTGCCCATAGGCTTGCAGATTATCGCCAAGCCCTTCGCCGAAGAAACGCTACTCAAAATCGCCCACGCCTACCAGCAGGTTACTGAGTGGCATAAGCGGAGGGCGAGTGTCTAAAAGAGATGAAGAAATGGAAGCTCAGCGTAAATTTTCCCCACAGCATATTGATGAATTAGCAGAATGTATTACAGGTGGTGCATGGTTTGGCGAAGCAACTCCTATAGGTCTATATCACTCTGGCACAGACATAGTGAGATTCTTTCGCAGCCTTGGCTATGACATTAACTCTCTTGAGGGCTCAAGAGTTCCGTTCACTCAAGATTTGCTAAACGGCATCAATCACAAAGAGGATGGATTTGAACAGATAGTTCGCATTACCGAAAGACTATTGGATTCGCGTGATTACGTGATGCATGAGGACAAGCTGGAGAATGTGGTTAACCATTTGAATGAATATCTAAAGTACGATGGGTTTGAGCTTACTAAGATAGGAACAACATACCGCCTAGTAGAAGCTGGAGGAACAGCCCCAGCAACTGAGATATTTGGAAGTACGACCTTATCACTTCCCAATGTGAAGGCTGATTTTGAAAGAGCCCTTTCGAGCATTGAGTCCGACCCTGGCGGAGCTATTACTAGCGCCTGCTCAACATTAGAAAGCGTAGCAAAGTCTATTCTAGACGGTCTTGGAAAACCGTATCCCAAAGACCAAAGCATTCAACCTTTGATTTCTGCTACATTAAGAGAACTGACATTAGCCCCAGATCAATATTCCGAAGCTGAAATAAAAAGAATACTAGGAGGATTGGTAAACATACCTGCTGGAATTGGGGTTTTAAGAACCAAATATGGTGATGCACACGGTAGAGGGACGCAGTTTACTCAACTGTTGCCACGGCATGCTCGTTTGGCAATTAATGCGTCAAGCACAATAGGTCTTTTCCTTCTTGAAACTTACTTAGACATAGAAAAATAGGGAAGTTTAGGAGGGACGAACTATTGTAAATCCCTCACCCTCTATCCCTCTCCCTTTAGCAAAGGGAGAGGGAAGTATTTTAAAGGGGAGTTTAAGAGGGGCGAAGCCCCCCTTCCCTATTTCCCCCTTCCTTTGGGAAAGGAAGGGGGAAATAGGGGGATGGATTTTCTTTATGATAAGGTTACTAGTCTATTAAACTCTGCTATAATGAAGCACAAGACGAATGGTCAATAACCGAAGCGGTTAAGGAGCAGGAAAAATGCTAAAAGAAATACTTAAAATACTGGAAGATGATGCCCGCACCACTCCCAAACAGATAGCCACCATGACCGGCAGCACGGAGGGTGAGGTCAAGAAAATCATAAAACAGGCGGAAGAAGAGCAGACCATCCTGAGATACAAGACGCTGGTCAACTGGGACAGGGTGGACGACGAGCACGTCTCAGCGCTGATAGAGGTTAAAATAACCCCCCAGCGGGATGTCGGTTTTGACTCCATCGCCGAGCGCATCTACCGCTTCCCGCAGGCCCGCACCGTATATCTGGTATCGGGTACATACGACCTCGCCGTGATAGCTATGTGTAAATCTATGCACGAGATAGCCGATTTCGTAACCCAGAAGCTGGCGCCTATCGAAGGGGTGCAGGGTACGATGACCCATTTCCTGTTAAAAAAATATAAAGAAGACGGTGAAATACTCGAAGGTGGAGAAGAAAACAAACGGCAACCGGTGGTACTCTAAGTATTTAATCCCAGAGATATTATTATGACAGCAGAAAAACTGGCTAAAACGAATAGCTATGCCAGCCCGATTTCAAACAGGGTGAAGCAGGTATCCCCCTCCGGGATACGCAAATTCTTTGACCTGCTGGCGTCCATGGAAGGAATCATCTCGCTGGGCGTCGGTGAGCCGGATTATACCACCCCGTGGCATATCCGTGAGGCAGCCATCTACTCCATAGAAAAGGGCTCTACCATGTACACCTCAAACCTTGGCATGCCCGAGCTGCGACAGGGCCTATCCCGACATCTGAAAGATAGCTACAACATTGATTATAATCCCGATAGCGAGCTGCTGGTTACCGTCGGTGTCAGTGAAGCGCTGGACCTGGCGATGAGAGCCATTATCAACCCCGGGGACGAGGTCATTATGCCTGACCCGTGCTATGTCTCCTACAACGCCTGCACCATCCTTGCCGGTGGCATACCGGTTATGGTGCCCACCGGTGAGGCAGGCGGTTTTGAGCTTGACGCTTCTGATATTGAAGCCAGGATTACGGATAAAACCAAGGCTATCCTGCTGGGTTATCCGGCAAATCCCACCGGTGCAGTCATGTCCAGAAGCAAACTGGAACAGATAACCGAACTCGCCCGCCGCCATAGTCTCTTTATAATCTCCGATGAAATCTATGCCCGTCTGGTATATGGTATCGAGCATACCTGCCTGGCGGCGCTTCCCGCTATGAGAGACAGCACCATATTGCTGGGCGGTTTTTCCAAATCGTACGCCATGACCGGCTGGCGAATCGGTTATGCGGCAGCCAATAAAGATATAATCGCCGCCATGACAAAGATTCACCAGTACACAATAATGAGCGCCCCGACTATGGGGCAGGTAGCTGCTATAGAGGCGCTTGAATCGGGCGATGACAGCGTAAGTGAAATGGTCGAGGACTACAACCGCCGGCGGCTGGTTATGGTCAAGGGGCTGTG
>DAOWJL010000015.1 GCA_030640385.1 Dehalococcoidia bacterium
ATGGTTTTAAACCTCTTCGTTATACCTAAGCATTTCTTTATTCCTGGTATAATAGAAAAGAGAAAAGCATTGGCACAAACTGCACGTCGTGCTGGTTGGGTCGGGTGTAATATTATACTGAAAAGCATTCCACAAGCAGGGAAGATATTCTTTATTAAGAACTGTCAAGTTGAGCCTAAGGATAAAGTCCTCGCAGAATGGCAAAAGACGCTTTTTCTAAGAGAAGAAAAGGAGATATCCGCAAAAGGTTGGCTTTTAGATATTATGAAATGTATCGAAGAACTTGGGGATAAAGAATTTTCCCTTGATGAAATTTATGCTTTCGAAAATATATTAAGTAATAAACACCCAGATAACAAGCATATTAAAGATAAAATTCGCCAGCAGTTACAGACATTAAGAGATAAAGGCTATCTAGAATTCATGGGGCAAGGAAATTATCGAACTGCATAAAGGAATTATAAAATATGTCAATAACAATTAGTCCGTTTTTAGTAAAAGTTATCTTAAAACTCAATCCTTTTAGATGCATATTCGTTATGTGTAAAGGATACAGTGAAGATTATGATAACTTTACTGAACTAGTCTGGGAAGACGATAAAGATTTGGATTTTACTGATAGAGACACATATCCCAAATTCCAACTTTGGTTTATTAAATACTCTGGTTATTTATCTTGATTACTATCCTATCTTTCCTATTTTTAGATTAAAATTATGCTTCGTTATTATATATGGACAATAGGCTGCCAGATGAACAAGGCAGAGTCGGAGCGGCTGGATAGTTTGTTTCAGCAGCTTGGGTACAAGCCGACAGCAGTTACCGATGAAGCCGACCTCATCGTGCTTAATAGCTGTGTCGTGCGCCAGAGCGCCGAAGAGCGGGTAACCAATAAAATAAGCGCTCTTAGGCCGTTGAAGAAGGCTCGCCCGGCTGTGACACTGGCGGTAACTGGATGCCTTGTAGATTCCGATTTACGGGGATTGAAGAAGAGATTTCCACACGTTGATTATTTCTTCAAACCGGGTGAATATCCACAGTGGCTGGTAAAAACAGAATCAGCAGCCATATTACCAGAACAGCCTCAGTTAAGCACCTTTATTCCAATAATTCAGGGCTGTGATAATTTCTGTTCCTATTGTGTGGTTCCCTATCGCCGCGGGCGGGAAAAGAGCCGCCCGGTGGCTGAAATAGTAAGTGAGGCAAGGGAGCTTGTTAAGGGCGGCGTAAAAGAGGTAGTCCTGCTGGGGCAGAATGTGGATTCTTACGGTCACGACCTGCCCGGCAAACCAGACCTTGCCAGCCTGCTGTATGGACTGAATGATATTGAGAACCTTGCACGGATACGCTTTCTTACAAACCACCCCAAGGACATGGGTGACAGGCTTATCGGGGCGATAGCGCAGTTGGATAAGGTATGTGAACATATAAACCTGCCGGTGCAATCGGGTGATAATGAGATTCTGGGGGCAATGAAGCGGGATTATAAAGCAGAGCAATATCGCCAGCTGGTTAAACGGATACGGGACCGGGTTCCGCAGATAGCGCTCGGCACCGATGTAATCGTCGGCTTTCCGTCGGAGAGCGAAGCGCAGTTCCGGGCAACAGCAGAACTGCTGCGTGAGCTGAGGTTTGATAGTGTTCATATCGCTGCTTATTCGCCCCGGCCGGGCACTGTTGCCGCCAGGGAATACGAAGACAATATCCCGCTAGCAACAAAGAAGGCAAGGTTGAATGTTATAGAGGAGCTTCAGGAAGAAATAGCCACTGAAGTAAATGCGCAGCTTTCAGGCAGGATATTGGAGGTTCTTGTGGAGGGGAGAAAGAAAGGCAAGTGGCATGGTAGAAGCCGAAGTGGTAAACTTGTATTCCTCACCAGCCAGAACAACCTGCTGGGGCGGCTGGTTAAGGTTAGAATTATGAAAACAAGCCCCTGGTCGCTTCAGGGAGAAATTATAACTGATAATTAATAAAATAATTCAAGGAGGGGGAATGGTAAAGAAAATAGCTTTTGCTCTGGGGCTGGTACTGGTTTTGAGTATTTTGCTTTTAGGTGGCTGTGCTACGGCGGAAGATGGGGCGGATACCGGTACCAGTACAATCTATATGATTGTCTTTCTTGTTCTGCTGGCCGGCATTTTCTATTTATTCATTATAAGGCCGCAAAGCAAGCGGCAGAAAGAGCGACGTGATCTTAACGCCAGTCTAAAACCAGGTGACAGGGTTATTACGATAGGCGGTATCTATGGCCGAATCGAGAGCCTCAGGGAGGATAACGTCATTCTCAAGGTAGAATCCGGGGCAACGATTAGGGTCGCCAGAAATAGCATAGCCGGCAAACAGGAAGAGACCAGCTAGATATTTCCCAGTCTCAGGATTTTGATAATATGTCTTGGAGGTAGCTCTATTAAGCACTATGATTACATCATAGTTGGTAGTGGTATTGCCGGGCTATATTGCGCCCTGCTGGCAGGAGAGCAGGCAAGCGTGCTTCTTGTAACAAAGGGCATTATTGAAGACTGCAATACAAAGTATGCCCAGGGGGGTATTGCCGCCGCTATCGGCAGCAACGATTCAGCGGAGCTCCATTTTAGAGATACTATAGCTACCGGTGGTGGCTTGTGCGACGAAGAGGCGGTGCGTATCCTGGTTGATGAAGCCTCTGACAGGGTCGCCGACCTTGTAAATCTGGGTGTCCCATTTGATACACTCGACGGTGAGATTGACCTTACACTTGAGGCAGCCCACAGTGTGCCACGCATCCTGCATGCCGGTGGCGATGCTACCGGTGAACATATCGAAGTAACACTGAGTGAGAGGATTCGCTCGACTAAAATAAAAGTACTGGAAAACCATTTAGCAACCGATATTATTAAAGATGGCGCCGGAGTTAAAGGTTTAAGAGTTCTCGATTGTAAAAATGGCATCATAGAGGAGTTCGGCTGTCGGTTTTTAATTCTGGCTACCGGTGGCAGCGGGCAGTTATTCAGCTTCACCACAAATCCAGAGGTAGCTACCGGCGATGGTATCCCCCTTGCCTTCAAAGCCGGTGCCGAGGTTATGGATATGGAGTTTTTCCAGTTCCATCCCACCACCCTGTATCTTCCCGGGGTAACACCCTTTCTTATATCAGAAGCGGTAAGAGGCGAAGGGGGAATACTGCGCAATGCAGGAGGTTGTCGCTTTATGCCTGAATATACACCAGAAGCCGAACTGGCGCCACGTGATGTGGTTGCCCGCAGTATCCTTTACGAAATGGAAAAGACAGGGCAGAATAAAGTATTTCTTGATATTACCCATCTGCCATCTCATATCACCACTGCGCGCTTTCCGCAGATATACCGCTTCTGTCTGGAGAGTGGAATTGATATTACACGGGAGTGGATTCCGGTGGCACCGGCCGCTCATTATATGATAGGTGGCGTCAGGGTGAATAGCTGGGGTGAGACCGGCGTATTGGGGCTGTTTGCCGCCGGTGAGGTTGCCTGTACCGGCGCCCATGGTGCCAACCGGCTGGCTTCGAATTCGCTGCTTGAGGTACTCGTTTTCGGCAAGAGAATTATTGAAAGAACGGGCAGCATGAACGGTAAAGAACCGGTGGTGGACCCTCAGAGTGCCTGTGTCCGTCACCAGCTTATATCCAGAAAGCCGGCTACGGATGTACGGGTGCCCAACCTTTCGCAATTGCAGAAACTACTATGGAATGAAGCGGGCATTATTCGCAGCAGAGAAGGGCTTGCCGAAGCCGCCGATATATTGATTGCCTGGCAGGAATCCCTGCCCCCACCAGAAGACCGCCAGACATATGAACTGGCGAACCTGGTTTTAACCGGGCGCTTAATGGTTGAGGCTGCTCTTCTCAGAGAAGAGAGCCGCGGAGCACACTTTCGTTCTGATTTTTCCTGCAGTTCCACCGAGTGGCGCAAGCATATTGTTCTGACGGCGGGGTAATATGGAGTATTGCTTTGAGTAGGCAACATGACGAACAGGTTAATGAAATAATAGACCTGGCACTGGCAGAGGATACCGGTTATGGCGACATAACCAGCCAGATATTGATAGCGCCCGAACAAAAGGGCGGGGCATCAATTACAGCCAGGGCAGAAGGAGTGCTGGCTGGTGGCGATGTGGTCAGGCAGGTTTTTCTCAGGGTAGACCCGGCACTTAAGGTGGAGATTATTACCCCCGATGGTAAAAGGGTAAAAGCGGGCGATAAAGTGGTTACAGTTGCCGGCAATCTAATTGGCATTCTGAAGGCGGAACGGGTGTCTCTAAACTTCCTGAGCCACCTTAGTGGTATCGCCTCCGAAACGGCAAGATATGTCGCCCGGATAAAGGACTCCGTTGCCGTTATTACCGATACCCGCAAAACCTTGCCCGGTCTGAGAATGCTGGAAAAATATGCCGTTCGGCTCGGTGGCGGACAAAACCACCGCCTTCATCTCGGAGACGGCATTTTAATAAAGGACAACCACATAGCAGCGCTGCGCCAGCCGGGTATGAGCCTGAAGGATATTATTACCGGGGCTAAACAGAAAGCCCCTGAAGGTATTAAGATCGAAATAGAGGTAAATACCATTGCGGAGGCTATGGAAGCAACCGCTGCCGGGGCGGATATTATTATGCTGGATAATATGCCCCCCGATGAGATGAAGCAGGTGGTAAAGATGACATCGGGGCGGGTAAAACTGGAAGCCTCCGGCGGTATTAACCTGGATAATGTCCATGCCGTGGCGATGACCGGGGTTGATTTCATCTCCGTCGGTGCTATAACCCATTCAGCCATGGCACTGGATTTCAGCCTTGAGTATGAGCTATTAAAATAGCATCCTCAATAAATCAGAGGGGAGTGTTTTTTGGAAACGAAAGTTGAACATATCGACTGCTCCACCAAGAAAGAGAAAATACGAACCGGGAAATGGATTAAACCTCTGCTCATCATAGCCGGTACTCTTTTTGTCGGGCTGGGGGTTATCGGTATATTTCTCCCCGTACTGCCCACCACACCCTTTCTCTTGCTGGCGGCTGCCTGCTATGCCAGGAGCTCCCGGAGATTCTATTGCTGGCTGCTGAATAACAGGTGGTTTGGCGCTTACATAAAGAACTACAGACAGAAAAAGGGGATGCCCTTAAAGATCAAGATACTTACCGTGGTATTGCTGTGGTCGACCATTCTGGTTTCGGTTATATTCGCCGTTCAGTCTTTAGCGGTCAGGGTAATCCTTATTATCATAGCCTTTGGCGTTTCTGTGCATATCCTCTCCATAAAGACCCTGAAAGAGTAATAAAAGAAACTGGTGGAGTGAAGCGGTGGTCGCGCTAACATTCTATGGCGGCATCAATGAAATCGGTGGCAATAAGGTCCTTCTGGAGGACGGTGACCGCAGCTTGTTTCTGGATTTCGGCTATTCCTTTAAAAGAAACAAGCAGTTCTATGAGGAATACCTGAGGCCGCGCGGCGGCGCCGGCCTGCTTGACCCTCTGGAGATGGGTTTGATACCACCCCTGGAGGGACTTTACCGGGACGATTTAGCGACACCGGGATTATGGCAACGCTTCAGCAATAATCCTTTCCATAGAAAAATGGGTAACATTGACGGGGTGCTGTTATCCCATGCCCATCTAGACCATTCCGGCTATATTTCTTTCCTTAAGGAAGACATTCCCATATATTCCACGGCAGTTACCGCATTTATTACAAAAGCAAACCAGGACTCCGGAAGGGCAGGCTTCGACCAGCAGGTTTGCTACTTCCGCCCGGTTTCTTACGGCTGTCCCTCCGGCTGGCAACAGATGGCTTGCCTCAGCGACAGAGGGAATAAAAGGCAACGACAGTTCTGTATAGAACATAGAGAGAACCTGAGCCCGCAAGCAATACGATTCTGGGAAGAGGGCTTCCGGGAAAGGACAGCCAGACAGGGGGAGTTTACCTGCTCTCCCTTGGCCGGTCATAGCAGCTGCAGCTTTCAACTGCGCTGTTTCCCGGTTGACCACTCCATCCCCGGTGCATGCGCCTGGGGCATTAAGACAGGAGCCGGCTGGATTATCTATAGCGGCGACCTGCGATTGCACGGCAAACGCTCTCATCTGACGGAGGAGTTTATTAAACAGGCAGCAAAACTTAAACCCAGAGTCCTCATACTTGAAGGCACCAACCTGCATGATAACGATAGTTTCAGCAGGGGCAATACAAGCGAGCAAGAGGTATATGAAAGTGCCCTCGAGGCGATTACCGGCTCGGATGGCCTGGTTATAGCCGATTTCTCTCCGAGGGATATAGACAGGTTACTCATCTTCCTGCAGATAGCTCGCGATACAGGTCGGAAACTGGCAATACAGCCCAAGGATGCCTATCTGCTGAAAACAATAGGATTACTGGAACCTCGGATACCTGATATTGCTGGCGACGACGATATTGTTATTTACCAGAAAACAACCGCCAGTAAGTCTCCTGATCACTGGCAGCGTAATATATATGAGGAGTATCAGGATAAAACTGTTCTGGCTGATGATATAGGCTCGGCACAGGATAAGTTTATCCTCTGTTTCAGCTTCTTTGATGTCAATGAGCTACCCAGCATCCGCCCGGCACCGGGCAGCCTGTATGTCTACAGCTCAAGCGAGCCCCACGATGAAGAGCAGGAGATTGATTTCCGCCGTTTGCATAAATGGATTGAACATTTTAATTTAAAGGGATTTGGTTTGCCTGTTGAGAAGGATGGTAAGTGGCTGATACCCGAAGCTGAAAAAGGGCTGCACGCTTCAGGGCATGCCTGTGGTAGAGACCTGCTGAAGGTGGCGCAGGATATAAAGCCAGAGATTCTTATGCCTGTTCACAGTGAACGCCCGGATCTATATACCGGTCCCTTAAAAAGCAGTAATATCGATATTATCCTGCCCGAAGTGGGCAAGGCAGTAGATCTCTCCTAAAGACTCGGTACTATTTTACTATCCCGGTATTACCATCGGGTGATTGTAATCTAACCGTCTATATCTTTAAATGATAATAGTATATAATAGTATAAATAGGGTAAAACAGGTGGGTGATGCAGATGGATAAAGCAAAAGAAACCAATGAAAAGGCAGAGAATATTGAATCCAACGCTGTCGATTTTATGGCGGAATTAATGCAGGCGGCAGAGAGAATTATTGTTGAAGCCGGTGAGAAGGTTGGACGAGAGGCGGAGCAGGAACTGGAGAGGATTCTCGGCGAATATGAACGAAAGACGAAGCAGATTATCCTTAAGATCAAGGAGGAAACAAAAGCAAAGACTGCGGAAATCGCCGTAAAACTGAGCGAAGCCATTATGTTCAGGATTGAGCAAACCTCAGCAAGAGCGGTGACCGGTGCGGTATCAGAATTAAGCACCAAGGCTGGGGAGCTAACTCGGAAAATGCAGGAGACGGCTGAAAAAGAAGCAAACCAGGAGATAAGCAAGGCATCAACCGGCTTGCGGAATAATACCGGAAACACTGATCAAAGCGCCCCGCAAGAAGATTTAGATATAGCTGAGACAAAGAAGGAAGGTGCCGGTCGGGAAGTTAAACCTGTTATGGAAGAAGGGGAAATAGAGTTACAGCAATCCATTGAGACTGAAAATTTTGACCGGTGGCTTACACAGTAGCGATGGGGGCGAGCAACGGTGTAAGAATGAAGGATTTTAACAGGCTAATCCGGCAAAAAAGGATTATGATGTCGCTGACCCTGCAGGAACTGGCTGACAGGTCAGGTATATCGCCTTCCTATCTCGGCCGCATCGAGCGTAGTGAACGCTTTCCCTCGGCAGGTGTCTTGAAGAAAATCGCCAGACCGTTAAACTTTGATATAAACGAGCTGTTTACGCTTGCAGGCTATCTTCCGCCACAATCTAATAACAAATCCGAGCTGCAGTCTAATAGCAGCGATGGCGAGTTGGACCCCTATGTATACTGGATATTATCCCAGGAACCGATAGAGGTACAGCGGGCGGTAATCAGCATTCTTGCCGTGGTTAAGGGTGCTTATAAAGCTAAAAGTTTGAATTAGCTTTTACTTAAGCTGTTTAAGATTAGACCCTTCCTCGAGTTTTTCCCCGAAAGAGATAACTTTCCTTGTTTTCCAGTAGCGAATACCCTCAGCTTCTTTATTAAAGGTTTGTTTTATCCCTGATTGAGGGGGTATAATGGATTGGTTAGGTTTCAGGGATATTAGCATATTGCTTTATTATATCGTCCATTCAATATTCAGACTTCTCTTTCTACTGCTTACCCGGCGAAGAATTGAGGGGAGAGAGAATATCTCCCGTCGGGGAGCGGTAATATTTGTAAGCAATCACATTGAACTTGTGGACTCCCCACTGCTCGGGGTTAGCCTTGGCCGAAGGGTATATTTTATGGCCAAGGAGGAGGTCTTTCACCCCCAAATCATTGGCTATTTTATGAGAAGTCTTGGCGCCTTCCCGGTTAGAAAAGGGCGACAGGACAGAAAGGCATTGCTCAAGGCGCAGCAATTACTGGCTGAAGGCAAGGCTTTAACTATCTACCCCGAGGGGATGAGAAGTCAGAGCCGAAAAGTGAAGCTTGCTTTTCATGGAGCGGCGTTGATAGCCTCACGTAGTAGAGTGCCCATTATCCCGATAGGTATTACCGGCACGGAGAAGATAAGAGGAATAGGCTGGATATGGCGCCGTCCGCAGATAGCGCTTAATATCGGCAAGCCCTTTATCCTGCCACCGATTGAGGGCAGACCGACCAAGTATGAACTGGCAAAGCTAACGGATGTTATAATGGAACATATCACCGATATACTGCCCAAGGCATATCATGGCTATTACCGAACCAGGAGTTTAAATGTTATTGAAGGTTAAAAGGGCAGCCGGCATAGGCTTCTGTATGGGCGTCCGTCGCGCTATTGATATCCTGGAGAAGGTAGCCGGTGAGCGTGGTGGGGTAGAAACCCTGGGGGCTGTGGTTCATAACCAGCAGGTGTTACGCAGGCTGGATGAAATCGGTGTCAGAATAGTAAAAAGTGTTGGCGACTTGCGGGGCGATGTCGTGGTTGTAAGCTCCCATGGAGTGGGACCAAAGGTGATAGAGGAGATAATGTCCCGTAACATAGAAGTGGTTGATACGACCTGTCCTTTCGTCAAACGAGCCCAGGTTGCCGCCCGCAGGCTGGCTGAATCCGGCTTTTTTACCATTGTTTTTGGTGATGTTGACCACCCCGAGGTAAAAGGCATACTCGGCTGGGCTGGTGATAAAGGTATGGCTACACAGGACGCCGCAACCTTTACCGGCATTGATAACCCGCCCCGCCATCTGGGCGTGCTTTCTCAGACAACACAGATACCACCTGATTTTGCCCGCTTTGCCACAGAGATTGTTGATTACGCCCTGGTTAAGGATTCAGAAATACGTATTATCGATACCATATGCCACGATATCAGGCGGCGTCAGACAGATACTCTGGCCCTGGCAAAAGAATCGGATCTGGTACTTGTTGTCGGCGGGCAGACCAGTGCCAACAGCCGTCACCTTTTTGAATTGTGTGTCAAGGTAACAAAAACGTATCTCATTGAAACCACAGATGAAATACAGAAATCGTGGCTCTTTGGCAAGTCCTGGATAGGCGTAACCTCCGGTGCTTCTACCGATGAACAGACCATAGATGAAGTCATTGCCAGGCTTGAATCTCTGGCTTGAACTTGAAAAACTAAGATTTGTTATCGCCTCTGAGTTTATGCTAAACTTCTTACCTGAGAACGATGAAAAAAGGCCGTATCTTTTCCGGAGCCCGCCCTACGGGACGCCAGCATATAGGTAATTACCTGGGAGCTCTGCAGAACTGGATCAAACTTCAGGATGAATATAACTGCATCTACTGCATAGTTGACATTCA
Source organism: Dehalococcoidia bacterium (assembly GCA_030640385.1). Classification (GTDB taxonomy): domain Bacteria; phylum Chloroflexota; class Dehalococcoidia; order Dehalococcoidales. The sequence goes on from DAOWJL010000015.1 coordinate 9,878, forward strand.
CGCCCTGACGTCTCTGGAAGACACCAGTAATCTACAAAACAATATCCGTGAGATGATACTGGACTGGCTGGCGGTTGGCCTCGACCCAAAAAAGAGCATCCTTTTTGTGCAGTCCCACGTCCCCGAGGTGATGGAACTGCATACCCTGCTCAGCATGGTAACCCCGTTGAGCTGGCTGCTTCGCGTGCCCACCTTCAAGGAGAAGATAAAGCTCCAGCCGGAAAATGTGAACTACGGGCTGGTCGGTTATCCGGTGCTGATGACATCGGATATCGTGTTATATAAAGCTACAGTGGTACCCGTCGGTGAAGATCAGCTACCTCACCTGGAGCTTGCCCGCGAGATTATCCGCCGTTTCAACAGCCTTTTCGGTTATACATTTCCCGAACCAAAGGGAAAGCTGACGAATTATCCGCTGGTTATCGGGCTGGATGGCAAGGAGAAGATGAGCAAACAGGCGGGTAACGATATTGAGCTGGCACTATCTGCCGGGGAGACGATAGAAAAGATAAAGACTGCCTATACCGACCCTGCCCGCCGCTACCGCTCCGACCCGGGGCACCCTGATAAATGCAATGTCTATAAGTTAATGAATTATTTTGAATCTACCAGCGTAAGCGGTATAGCCGAGAAGTGCCAAAAGGCTGAAATCGGCTGCGTTGATTGTAAGATGATACTGGCGGAGGCGATAAATAAAGCCCTTGAGCCAATAAGGGAACAGCGAGCTGAACTGGCGGCTAACCCCAAGTATATAGCCGAAGTGCTGGCTGATGGCGCCGAACGTGCGCAGATTATTGCACGGGAGACTTTAACAGAAGTCAAGAAAAATATGCGGCTTATTTAGCTTCGTTAAATCCATCCCCCTAGCCCCCTTCCTTTGGGAAAGGAAGGGGGAATAAGAGAAAGAGGGGCAAAGCCCCTCTTAAACACCCTTCTTTGACTCGTCACCTACTATGGAAAGCTTGTATTTTTCCCTTGCCTAGGTAATTATAGCACAGGCAAAATTGTTGGCTTATTCAAATTGACCCACCACTGGAAATCAGAACTTAGGGGAGCCCAAGAGGAGCGAAGCCCCTCTTAAAAAATCTTCCCCTTATCAAGGGGAAGGGGATACAGGGGATGGG
>DAOWJL010000023.1 GCA_030640385.1 Dehalococcoidia bacterium
ACCTCCACTTTGTTGGCTTTTGACCCGGAGACAATACCGCAATAATCCGCTTCACTTACGATATCTTTAGAGGGAATATTCACTGAAAAATGACCGGTTCGCTTGATGCCTTTATAGGTGTAACGATTATGCTCTATAGCAACAGAAATCATTGGTGGTCGGTCACCGGCAATGCCGCCCCAGGATACAACCATGAAGTTTGGCTTGTCGTCAACATTTGCTCCGACCAGAAATACTGGCTGGGGGCAGACAAAAGTGCTGGGACCCATCTTCACTTTAGCCATAGACCTTTCTCCTTATACCTATTCTACAACTGCTGTAAGCCAAAGTCTATCAACCTGAAGGAAGCTCTGTCTATAGTTTGTGCTACTCATCACCCCTTAACTGCCGCCACCTTTCTTCACCCAGGCACTGGCGGGCGGAAGCACACCACTCAATACAGGATGGTGTCTTCTTCCTATAGACATACTGACCACACTTGCGACATTTAATCTTGAGCTCATCGGAAAATATCTCAACATCAGCGCCACAGTTGGGACATTTGTAAAGCGCCACCCTTAAATTTCTACTGTCCTGCCCGGGACACTTACTATACATAATATCACCTAGCCCTGTCTGGATTGGACACTGCTTTTAGTAGCTATAATAAAATTTAATTATACCGCATTCTATGACTTTGGTCACTTAGGGTTGTTATCCAGCAGATGGATAACGATACAATTGGTTAACTTGACAAGAGTTAATTCTTTAGCTATACTGGCAATTAAGAAGAAGTAAAGGCTGGGAACGAGACTAGTATGCCCCCAGCGAGGCCCAGAGAGCCGGATAAGGTGTGAGCCGGTGCTGAAGCAGGGGTTGAATGGACTCGGGAGCTGCAAGCTGAAAGGGGTTGACCTGAGTAGGTTTTGACGGAAAGGGAACCGTTATAAGAGCCTGGGGTATCGCTTTAAATAGTGAAGCCGTACCTGAGAGAGATGGTTGCCTGATTAAGGCAATCAAGTAGGGTGGCACCGCGGATGAGTAACCTCTCGCCCCTATGGCGAGAGGTTTTTTCTTTATCGGAGGTTATATGTATTACCCGACACTTAAAGAGGTTAAAAAACTTAAGCCAGAGGGCAATCTGGTTCCCATTTATCGTGAGCTGGTTGCCGACCTGGAGACCCCGGTGTCTGCCTTCCTGAAAGTCAATCGTGGCGGCTATTCTTTCCTTCTGGAGAGTGTCGAGGGTGGTGAGCGGCTGGCGCGTTACAGCTTCATCGGCACCGAGCCATATAAGGTGCTGACCACTAAGGGAGAGGACAAGATAGACCCGCTGCCGTACATCGCTCAGGAACTAAACAAATACAAGATAGTGCCGGTAAGCGGCCTACCCAGGTTTAGCGGTGGTGCCGTGGGCTACCTGTCTTATGAAACGGTAACCCGCTTTGAAGATTTGCCCTCCCCTGATGCTGACCCGCTAGGGCTACCCGAATCACTGTTTATGTTTGTAGATACTATGCTCATCTTTGACCATGCCACCCACAAGATAAAGATTCTAAGCCATACCCGTCTTGACGGAGATATAGAGGCAGCCTATCAAAAGGCGGTGGATAGGATTGATGATTTAGTGGAAAGATTACGACAACCGCTACAGCCAAGCCAGGGAAACAAAGCTACCCCTCAGCCTACGAGCACCTGCACGCTTTCCTCAAACTTCTCCAGGGATGGGTTTGAGAAAAGTGTGTTGAAAATAAAGCAGTATATCACGGCTGGCGAAGCTATTCAGGTAGTGCTATCCCAGCGGTTGGCACAGCCTACTGCGGTGGCTCCCTTTGAAATATATCGGGCACTGCGTTCTATAAATCCCTCTCCATATATGTTATTTCTTGATTTTAACGACTTCCATATTATCGGGGCTTCACCTGAGATTCTGGTCAGGGTGGAGGATGGCTTAGTGATGACCCGCCCGCTGGCCGGGACCAGACCACGGGGGAAAACCCAGGCTGATGATGACAGAATGGAACAGGAGCTCAGAAGTGACCAGAAGGAGCGTGCTGAGCACATTATGCTGGTTGACCTGGGCCGCAACGATATCGGGTGTGTCAGCCAGCCGGGTACGGTTGAAGTAAGTGAGCTTATGGATGTTGAGCGTTACTCCCATGTTATGCACCTTGTCACCAATGTCCAGGGCAGGATGCGTCGTGAAATGAACGCCTTTGATGCCCTTAAAGCCTGTTTCCCTGCCGGTACAGTAGCCGGTGCTCCCAAGATTAGGGCTATGGAGGTAATTGCTGAACTTGAGCCGGAGAAAAGGGGTCCCTATGCCGGAGCTGTCGGCTATTTCTCCTTATCAGGTAACATGGATATGGCTATCGCCATAAGAACTATGGTGGTTAAAAAAGGTATTGCCTACACGCAGGCGGGGTGTGGCGTTGTCTACGACAGTATCCCGGAGAAAGAGTATGAGGAAACCATGGATAAAGCCCAGGCACTGCTAAAGGCTATTAGCCAGGCTGAAAGCCCAGGTCTTAAAATTGGGGAGAGCCATGCTGCTATTGATTGATAACTACGACAGCTTCACCTACAACCTTTTTCAATACCTGAGCGAGCTGGGTGTGGAGGTAATAGTGGTGCGCAATGATAAGACAACGCTTACCGAGATTGAGGAAAGCAGGCCTCAGCGGATAGTTATTTCGCCGGGACCGTCAACACCGCTGCGGGCTGGTATATCAAATGAGGTCATTAAATATTTCGGTCCCAGGTTGCCGATACTCGGCGTCTGCCTGGGACACCAGTGTGTTGGTTACAGCTATGGTGGGAAAATCGGGCAGGCTAAAGAAATCATGCACGGCAAGTCATCTCATATATATCATAACAGTCAGGGGGTGTTTACCGGGCTAACTAATCCCTTCTCCGCTATCCGCTACCACTCACTGGAGGTGCGGCGTAAAG
>DAOWJL010000004.1 GCA_030640385.1 Dehalococcoidia bacterium
AGCTCCTGGGCATAGGCAAAACAACCGGCAAAACCGCAGGCACCGCAATTCGCGCCGGGGAGGGCATTACTTATCTTCTCTATTTTCTCAATACCCTTTACTTTGTGCGGGATTTTAATATAGGCGAGGTATATTATGGCACTGCAAGCCAGCCCTATGGCTGTCAGTATAAGAATAATAACCGGGTTCATCTTAAATCATCCCCCCGAATCCGGAGAAGGCTAACCCCAGCAACATTGCCGTTATGAAAGCTATCGGCAGCCCCTTCATTGATTTGGGGCTGTCAGACATTTCCAGCCTCTCACGGATACCAGACATAATCGCCAGTACCAGCGTAAAGCCGATGCCGGCACCCAGGGCGGCTACTATACTCTCCGGGAAAGAATATGATTGCTGAGCGTTTAACAGTGTAATACCCATCACAGCGCAGTTGGTGGTGATAAGTGCCAGGTATATGCCAAAGGCATTATAGAGTGCGTAGTTGGTTCTAATCACGAACAGCTCTATTATCTGCACCAGCGATGCTATAACCAGTATATATATGACGATTTTCATAAACTCGACTTCAAAAGGAATAAGGATATATTCGGTAATAACCCAGGTGGCCGTAGATGCAATGAACATCACGAAGGTTACTGCCGCCCCCATACTGACGGCACTGCTCAGTTTCTTAGATACGCCGAAGAACGGACACAGCCCGAGGAACTTTACCAGGATAAAGTTGTTAATTAAGGCCATACCGACGAATATTGAAATAAGCTCAGTCATTCTTTTTCTGTCCTATCCATCTGAATAGAGCCATCAGCAGCCCGATAACCAGGAAAGCCCCCGGTGACAGCACGAATATAGCCAGCGGGTGTTCACTAAAAGCTGGTAATGTAAAAGACAGGCTACCAGCATTGAATAACTGTTCAAACAATGATATTGAAATCCCACCTGTACCTAAAAACTCGCGCAGCAATGAGATTACTATCAGAGCCAGGGCAAAGCCGAGGCCTATTCCTAGGGCATCGGCGATTGAACTGATTACTGGATTCTTGGAGGCAAAAGCCTCCGCCCGCCCCAAGATGATGCAGTTGACAACTATCAGCGGCAGAAATATTCCCAGCGACTGGTATAAATTCGGCACATAAGCCTGGAATACAAGAGTAACAATGGTAACGAAAGTGGCAATGATGACGATAAAGGTTGGTATCCGCATTATATTGGGCACAATCCTTCTTGCCGCTGAAATTATTATATTTGAACCAAGGAGGACAAAGATCACGGCAGCACTCATTCCCAGTGCATTGTCAAGTGAATAGCTGATTGCCAGCGCCGGGCATAAACCCAGGGCAAGTATAAAGATGGGATTGGAGATTGTAATTCCTTTACTGAACTCTTTACTAAAGCTAGCCATCTGCCTATTCCACTCCCTCTATCTGCTTTACCTTTTCTATCGCCGTGTCCCTGACGGTATCGATAACAGCTTTGGAGCTTATTGTCGCCATTGTTATGCCATCAATCTGGCCGCCGTCCTGTTTAAAATTGACAGCATTAATGCTCAAACCGGCAAACTGGCTTATGAAACCACCTCCGGTTATCCTGTCACCTATCCCCGGTGTTTCCTGTTGTGAAATTATTATTATACCCTTTACCGTTTCCGAATCCTCAAGCCCGACGACGATGGCGATATCACCGACATAACCGGCACCAATGGCAAGGAAGGCATAGCCGATGGTTACCCCGCCGGCATAAAGGGTAAATACCTCGATTTCTTCATTATAAACGAAGTTGTCTATTTCGGGGAAAATATTCCCCAGTTCGTCCACTATCTGCTGCTGCCGCCGTTCTTCGAGCACGGCGCTTGTCAAGGTCTCGGTGAAGACAAGCAGGGTTACCGATATTAGAACCACAAGGGTGACAAACATTATCGGATGTATTTTGCGCAGCATATTAGCCATCACCTTTCAACGCCTTTTTGAAACCGTGTGGTTTTACCTTTAAAAACCGGTCAATAAGCGGGGTTACGGCGTTCATCAGCAGTATGGAATAGATAACGCCTTCCGTTGTTACCTCTTTTATTAATGATATTACTATTACATCTCCAAACAACTCTTCTACCAGTTTCACTCCATAGAGCCGCATCAGTACCAGTAATATGCCGGCGCCGACACCAAAAATAACCCTCCCTGTTCTTGTCAGAGGGGACGTTGTTGAGTCGGTCGCCAGAAAGAAAGCCCCCAGCATCAGGCTGCCGGTAAGCAACTGAAAAACGGGGTCTGCCCCCAGTACAGCACTGAAAAAGAAGGTGGTGGCAATAAATGCCAGCGGTATGCGCCAGTCTATAACACGCAGGGTAATCAGTATAATGCCACCAATGAGGATTAGTAACGCCGAAGTCTCTCCCAGTCCACCGCTGGTATCGCCGATGAACATTGATAGCTTGCTCGTATTTTCGGCAAAGGTATTGCTTAAGGGAGCCGCCGCTGTTGTTATTTCGGGACCGAAGCCCATCGGCAATACCCATTTTGCCATCTCTATCGGGAAGCAGGCAAGCATGAAAGCCACACCACCCAGCACAGGGTTGAAGATATAGTGCCCCAGACCGCCGAATGCTTCTTTGACGATGGCGATGGCGACCAAAGCACCTATGGCTACCATCCATAGCGGTATAGTCGGCGGCATTAACAGTGCCAGCAGCAAACCGATGACAACGGCACTGCCATCCATAACAAATGCCTGCCCCCTCAGCCTTTTGGCCAGGTATTCTGTAATTAATGCAGTGGCGATGCTTACGGCAATTACCGATAGAGCATGGTAACCAAAGAAATAGATAGCGGCGGCGGCGGGCAGGATGAGGACAAGCAAGGTGGTATACATCATCCTGTTCACCGAAAGCCAGTTTTGTATATGCGGCTCTGGTGAGACGGCTAATTCTCTGGATGCAATGTTTTTTTCCTGTGTCATTTCTCTACAATTACCCTCTTGTCCAGTTCAGCTTTTGCTATCCTTATGTACTGCACCAGCGGGATATTCGCCGGGCATATATAGGCGCAGGCACCGCACTCAAAGCAGCTGTCGATGTAGGCTTCTTTGCAATCATCATATCTGCCGGCTTTGGCATATGTGGCAAACATACTGGGAACAAGACGCGCCGGGCAGACATCGAGGCACTTACCGCATCTGATGCAGTCCTGCTCTTTTAAGGGATTGCTTTTCTCCAGTATTATACTGTTCAACCCTTTTATAACCGGGAAATCCAGGTCATAAAGGGAGGCACCCATCATAAGCCCGTTTATAATAGCCTCATCGGCTTCTGCATTTATACCGCCGCAGTAGTCAATTAAATTTCTCAGGGGCGTGCCCAACCTTACCGAAAGGTTCATCGGCTGCTTGATGCTGCCGGCAACGGTTATTACCTTCTCAATAAACGGTTTGCCGAAGTTTATAGCATCGTGGATAGCCTTTGCCGTAGCCACATCAAATACGGCGACGCCGACGTCGGCAGCCGTCTCGTTAACAGGGATATCTATACCCAGAATAGCTTTAATAAGGCTTGTTTCGGCAAATGCCGGGTATTTATTCTCCAGGAGTACAATTTTAACATCCTCAAGACCGGATGCTTTAACCATTTTTTCTACACTGTCTATAACATCGTACCTGTCATTATCTATGACAATGTAGATAGTGGCGCTGGGGAGA
>DAOWJL010000042.1 GCA_030640385.1 Dehalococcoidia bacterium
TCCATGACATCGGACGAGGTGAGCCCGAGGTGGATAAAACGGGATTCCTCCCCCAGGCTTTCAGAGACCGAGCCGAGGAAGGCGGTCATATCGTGGTGGGTTTCTTCAAGAATCTCCTGCATGCGCTTGAAGTTGCAGCGCGCCATTTTTATCTTGGGAACTGATTTACGGGGAATCTTGCCCAGTTCAGCCCAGGACTCGCAGACGGCAATCTCAACGTCCAGCCATTTGGCATATTTGTTTTCATCGGACCATATTTTTTTCATCTGTGGGCGGCAGTAGCGCTCGATCATCTGTTATCTCCCGGTTTCGTTATTTAACAGGCATAATATAGCGTAAAAGAGGCTAAAGTGTCCAGATTATTATTCAGGCTCCTTTGAGTTCCTGGCGATATTTTTCATAAGCCTGCTTTATATCATCGTATTTAAGCCCCAGGATTTCGGCTGCAAGATAGGCGGCGTTTTTAGCTCCGGCGCTGCCGATGGAGACGGTAGCCACCGGTATGCCGGCCGGCATCTGAGACATAGAATAAAGGGCATCAACACCGTTCAATTCGTTGACGGATATCGGCACACCGATTACCGGCAGGGTGGTCCAGCTTGCCAGTACACCGGGCAGGTGGGCGGCACAGCCGGCGGCGGCGATAATGACCTCGATGCCATTATCTCTGGCGGCTAATCCGTACTGCCTCGCCTTTTCCGGGGTGCGGTGGGCGGAGATGACCTTCACCTCGTAATCAATACCCAGCTTTTCCAGCGTTTCCATGGCTGGCTTGATGGTATCGTTATCTGATTTAGAGCCCATAACTACGGCAACTTTCGGCATAGCTTCTTCCTCGTATTATTATTTATTTAAAAGGGCAATATCGCGGCGGTAATGGCAGCCCTCAAATTGAATCCGCGAGATATTATTATATACCTTTTCTCTTGTATGGGCTATAGTATCGGCGGTGGCGACAACGGTAAGCACCCGTCCGCCGCTGGTAACCACTCTGCCTGCTGAGTCCAGTTTTGTGCCGGCGTGAAAAACAAGGATATCATCATCCAGTCCGTCAAACCCGCTGATGGGTAGCCCTTTTTTATAGCCGCCGGGGTAGCCACCGGATGCCATCACCGCGCCGACGCAGGCATTATCGCTCCATTCTATGTCTATCTGATTGAGGTTGTTGTTGACGACAGCTAGCATTATATCCAGAAGGTCTGTTTTTAATCTTGGTAGAACAACCTGCGTTTCCGGGTCGCCGAAGCGTGCATTGAACTCCATAACCCTGGGACCTTCGCCGGTTATCATAAGCCCGCCGTAGAGGACCCCCTGGTATGGCACACCTTCGTTTTGCATAGCCCTTACCGTCGGCTGCATTATCGTATCGTTTATCGTCTTAAACAGTTCAGGCGTGAGGAATTGAGGCGGGCTGTAGCTGCCCATACCGCCGGTATTGGGACCCCTGTTGCCGTCAAAGACCGGTTTGTAGTCGCAGGCAGGCATCGAGGGCATTGAGGTATTGGCATCGGCGAAGGAGAAGACGCTCATTTCCCTCCCGTTCAACTTCTCTTCGATGAGGACTCTATCGCCGGCAGAGCCGAATGCCCTATCCTGCATAATACTGGAAAGGGCTTGATGGGCTTGTTCCATGGTTTCGGCGACGAAAACCCCCTTGCCCGCCGCCAGCCCGTCGGCCTTGATTACGATGGGGGTTGCTTGTTTTTCCAGGTATTTCTTAGCTTCTGTATATGAAGAGAAGGTGGCGCTTCCGGCGCAGGGAATATTGTATTTCTGCATAAGCTCTTTGGCAAAAACCTTACTGGCTTCAATCTGGGCGGCGGCTTTAGTAGGTCCGAAAATCTGCAAACCATTAGCTTGAAACTCATCGACGATGCCTTCTGCCAGCGGTGCCTCTGGCCCAACAACGGTCAGGTCTATCTTTTTTTCTATAGCTGTTTTAAGCAGTGTCTGTATATCGTTAGCGTTGATTTCCAGGTTTTGGGCAAGCCGGGCTGTGCCGGCGTTTCCCGGTGCAGTGTAGATTTTACTTACCTTGGGGCTCTGGGATAGTTTCCAGACAATGGTATGCTCCCTCGCCCCACCGCCGACTACCAGTATTTTCAATGAAATCCTATCCCCTTTGTCCCCTTCCCTTTTTTAAAGGGAAGGGGAAGAATTATATGAGGGGCTTCGCCCCTCAAACTCCCCTTATATTTCTGCTTACTCCCACTCTATAGTTGAGGGGGGTTTGGAGGTTATATCATAGACGACGCGGTTGACCTTGGGCACTTCATTGACGATGCGGTTGGAGATGCGGGCGAGGAGGTCATAGGGGAGGCGTGCCCAGTCGGCGGTCATGGCGTCGTTGCTGGTGACGGCGCGGATGGCGATAAGGTAGCCGTAGGTGCGGAAATCACCCATAACACCGACGCTTTTGACATCGGTCAGTATGGCGAAGCTCTGCCATAGCTGTCTGTACATCTTGGCTTTCTTGATTTCGTTCATAACAATCCAGTCAGCCGACCTCAATACCTCCAGCTTATCCCTGGTAACTTCACCGATGGTGCGAATAGCCAGACCGGGTCCGGGGAAGGGTTGGCGCCACACCATTTCATCGGGCAAGCCCAGTTCCAGTCCAACCTGGCGCACCTCATCCTTGAAGAGGTAGCGCAGTGGCTCAAGCAGCTTGAAGGTCATATCTGAGGGCAGCCCACCGACATTGTGGTGTGTCTTTATCTTGGCTGAAGCGGTACTGACGGAAGAGGTGCTCTCGATGACATCGGGATATAGGGTTCCCTGGGCGAGAAAATCTACCTTACCCAGTTTGCTGGCTTCCTCTTCAAATACATGGATGAAATCTTTGCCGATAACCTTACGCTTTGTCTCCGGGTCGGTTATACCATTCAGGCTATTCAGGAAACGGTCGCTGGCATCAACATAGATAATATTCATCCCCAGGTTTTTACGGAAGATCGTGAGCGTCCTTTCTGCCTCTTCACGGCGTAATAGCCCGTTATTAACGAAGATGCAGGTGAGCTGGTCGCCGATAGCGCGGTGAATAAGGGTGGCTACCACAGATGAATCGACGCCTCCGGAAAGGGCATTTATAACCCTGCCATTGCCTACCTGCTCCTTTATTCTGGCAAGGCTGTCATTAACGAAGTTGCCCATCGTCCAGTTGCCCTGACAGCCGCAGATTTTATAGGCAAAGTTCTTGAGAATGGTTGTGCCGTAAGGTGTGTGAACAACCTCCGGGTGAAACTGGAGGCCGAAGATGCCACTATCGTTTCCCATGACGGCAACGGGAGAGTTTTCGGTGTAGGCTAAGGCTCTGAAACCGGGGGGCATTTCTTCAATCCTGTCGCCGTGGCTCATCCATACCGGGGATGAGACGGGTAGTTCATTGAAAAGTGGAGAGTCCGGGTCGCTCAATTGAAGAATGGTATGCCCGTATTCCCTCTCTGCCACGGGCTCGACAATACCGCCCAGCTGTTTGGTGAGCAACTGCATTCCGTAACAGATACCCATAACAGGCAGGTGGTTTTCATAGACGTAAGCCGGTGCCAGCGGGGCATCGGTTTCATAGACACTGGCCGGACCGCCGGAGAGGATAAATCCCTTTGGATTAAGATGGGCTATCTTTTCCCAGGGTGTGTCATGGGTGACAAGTTCGCAGTAGACCTGTAGTTCGCGGATGCGGCGGGCGATGAGCAGGCTGTACTGTGAGCCAAAGTCAATGACGACAATAGCCTCACGCTCGGCGCCGGACACCGCTTCCGCAGCGGCGCCGGGCTGCTCACCGGCTATCTCCCTGGCAATCTCAAGATAAGTGGAAACCTCGATATCGCCACTGGTAGTTACCCGCTAGCTTTCATCAGGGGATTGTTCTGGTTTACCGGCAGTCATTTTATAGCACAAAGATTATCATTATGGTATCAATTATTCAAGTATTCTGGAAAGTATATATACAACCTTGCTAAAGGTTTTAGTCTTGTCGCTCGAGCTCTAGAGGCGATAGCAACTGACATTGAGGATAATAATATACCTGTTGAGGAGATAATATATGTCAAACAAAGCAGCCCTATATATCAGGGTGAGCACAAGCCAGTAGTATACAGATAATCAATTGTTAGTGTTATCAATTATAATCCTGAACCCCCCATAGTTTTTAGTTTTTAGTTAGTGTTGGTATAATAGAACCGGTGGAAGTTCAATGGAGAATATTTCTATTTTAGCTGCTTTTGGCGCCGGTCTTGTTTCCTTTGTTACACCTTGCGTGATGCCACTGGTGCCCGTCTATATAGCCAGTCTGGTTGGTCCGGAGATACTGGATTCAAAAACATCATCAAGGCGTATGCCTGTGTTTTTTCACTCTCTAAGTTTTGTGCTCGGCTTCTCCGTAGTTTTTACACTGATGGGTGCCCTGGTTGGGCTGGCCGGTATTGCTATTAATCCCCAATCTTTACTAGTCCAGAGAATATCAGGTAGCCTGTTAGTGCTCTTTGGTTTATTTATGTTGTTATCTCTAAAAATACCATGGTTAAATTACGAGAAGCGTATATCGCCATCCCTTGGAAGAACCAGTGGATACTTACGCTCATTCCTGATAGGAGGCGCTTTCACCCTTGCCTGGACACCTTGCTTCAGTCCAATTTTGGGTGGTGTATTCACCCTTGCTATAAGCGGAGAGACTGTTTGGAATGGTACCTTTCTGTTAGCCAGCTATTCTCTTGGATTGGGTCTTCCTTTCCTGATAATCGGGGCTTCTTTCGGTTTTTTCATCCCGATACTGAAGCGCTTTCGTCGCTATTCCAACATTGTATATATAATTAGTGGTATTCTCTTAGTTGTTATTGGAATACTTATATTAACTAATAACCTTAGCTGGCTCTATTTGTAATCTTTGGTATTAGGGGGGCACTATAGCTATGAAGATTATGGTAAGGCTATTTTTAATAATTGTTTTGTTGTTTATTGCAAACGGATGTAAGCCATCATCTGAAGTTAATAATGAAACATATACTGCAACAAACACTACAACTGCTGTCATCGGTACAGAAATAGGCAACCTGGCTCCTGACTTTCAACTCCAGGATATTGAGGGTCAAAATGTTACCCTGAGTAACCTGAGGGGAACCCCTATAATACTCAACTTCTGGGCGAGTTGGTGCGGTCCATGCGAGCAGGAAATGCCTTTTCTGCAGCAGATTTATGAAGACTGGCACAATGAAGGCGTTATACTACTAACAATTAACCTAAGAGAGACTCTTTCTGTGGTAACACAGTATATGCAAAGTAAAAGCCTTTCGTTCCCGGTTCTGTTTGATACTGATGGAGAGGTATCTCTGAATTACAATATAATCGGTATACCGACTACCTTCTTCATTGATAAGGATGGTATAATTCAAGCGAAAAGGCTTGGCCCTTTCAATAGTGCGGCTGAGATAGAAAGCTCTATTTCGATAATACAATCATAATTCATATAATTATTATTTCGCTTTTTCCCGTGTCCCGATAATCACCTCTTGAAGTGGGATATCCTTACCACTAGCAGATATAGCTTGTCTAGCCATATGAATTAATCCAGCACAACAAGGTATCTCCATGCGTAATATAGTGATACTCTTGATATATGAATGCTGCATTATATTGGTGAGTTTCTCCAGATGAGACTGGAAATCATCCAGCTTGGGGCAAGCTACCAGTAGAGTATAATCATTTAGAAAGTCCCTGTGGAAATTGGTATAGGCAAAAGGAACACAATCCGCTACTAGAAGTAAGTCAGCCTTATCAAAAAAGGGTGCATTTGGCGAAACCAGAGCCAGCTGAATTGGCCACTGGTTAAGCATCGTTTTCTTGTATATTGATTCTTTCATTGTAACCCCTGTCATTAATGGCTGCTTTAATGAGATTTCTTTATTCAAGGGGAAACCACAAGCGGGCATTTCCTTGGCTTCAGCTTCTTGCTCCATTTGCTTTATATGGGCTGTGGTGGCAACTTCATCAAAGCGCTCGGCTTCCATCTCTTCTATAGCGATAGCGCCTTTAGGACATTTACCAAGACAGGCACCTAGCCCATCACAATAGCTGGCGCTGATGAGTTTTGCTTTACCGTTTATAATTTGGAGTGCTCCCTCTGCACAGGCTGGAATGCATAATCCACAGCCATCGCATTTATCTTCATCTATAAAAACGATGTTCCTTATTGTTTTATGGGTCATTTTATCTCCTTAAAGCATACAGAAAAACAGTGGTTTCTAATAGCCATATTCTTTAAATCGTTTTGTTCCCGATAATTCTAACCAGCTATTCATGTTAATAAACTCATTACTATCATAAAGCTAGAGAGGATTATTAGATATGATTAAAATCACATACAAACTTTTTTTACTACTTCGCTGGTTAATAGGGTAAATTGCAGCATTGAATCATACCTGGCAACATATTTATAAGATATCAATAGTTCTCTTGTAATTGACATTATTCTAATTCAGCCCTACGATATCATCACGATGCAAAGGTTAATAGTTATCATTATGCTATACTATCGTCAAGTAACTATAGAGGATAAGAGGCAGTGTTTGCTGAAGTGCCTCTGGAAATAGAAAAACAGATTAAGTGTGGCATTGCCATCCTCAAGGATGGCGGGTTGGTCGCCTTCCCCACAGATACAGTTTACGGTCTGGGAGCCTGTTTTGACAATCTTGATGCCGTAAAGAGAATATATGAAGTAAAGAAACGCCCATACGATATGGGTTTGCCTTTACTCGTAGCTGGTGAGTCCCAGATAAGCGAAGTTGTTGAATATATACCCGATGTTGCCAGGCTTTTAATAAAAAGATTCCTGCCCGGCGGCTTGACGCTGGTGCTGCCAAGGGCTCAATCGGTGCCCGATATAGTAACCGGCGGTGGTGAGACGGTAGCCGTCCGTATTCCGGCTCATCCGCTAACCATTGCACTTATCAGGGGTGTCGGCAAACCCGTTATCGGAACAAGCGCCAATGTAAGCGGTAAGCCGAGTGCTATAACAGCCGAAGAAATCCGTTTGCAGCTCGGTGATGAGATAGATTTGATAATTGATGGTGGGAGATGTGATGGGGGCAGGGAATCAACCATAGTTGATGTTACCGAAGATATACCCAGGCTTCTGAGAGAGGGCGCCATATCCAGAGCAGAACTTGAGCAGGTATGCCGGATTATTTAAAAAGGAGTGTTCTGTAATGCGCATTGCTATTGGTAGCGACCACAGGGGATTCAGGCTGAAACAAAAGACTGCTAAAATGCTGGCTGATTCAGGATATAGCTATGAAGACTATGGCTGTTATAACGAGGAGCCTGTGGACTACCCGGATATTGCTCTGGAAGTAGCCAGGGCAGTAGTAAAAGGCGGTTTTGAGAGGGGTATACTTATTTGTTCAACCGGTATCGGTATGAGTATTGCCGCTAATAAGGTGAAGGGTATAAAGGCTGCCCTGTGTTGTGATGCCTTCAGCGCCCTGCGTGCCAGAAAACACAACGATGCCAATATACTGTGTCTGGGGGCTAAAGCGGCTAAAGAGGGATACTCCGAAATTGTCAGCAGCTTCCTGACGGGCGAATTTGAAGGCGGAAGGCATCAGCGACGCCTTGATAAAATAGAAGTAATGGAAGGCTAAACGGGCATGGGAGTCTATAGTAAAATTAGCTTGACAATAAACGGGGGTTATGTTATTTTTAGATAGCCCAAAAAGGGAGGTGGGCTCTGGGAATACATAATCCGTCCCACAAGGGCGGTTTTTTTGTTATAATGGAGAAGTAATGAAAAGCGAAACGATAAAGAAAGGGATAGAAAGGGCACCGCACCGGTCGCTACTGCATGCACTTGGTGTAACGAATGCCGAAATGGAAAAGCCGTTTATCGGCATCGTTAACAGCTTTACAGAGGTGGTACCCGGGCATATACACCTGAGGGATATCGCCAGGGCGATTAAAAGCGGCGTCAGAGAGGGTGGCGGAGTTCCTTTTGAGTTTAATACCATCGCCATCTGTGATGGTATTGCCATGAACCACCAGGGTATGAAATACAGTCTGCCCAGCCGGGAGCTTATAGCCGATTCGGTGGAGGTAATGGCTCAAGCTCATGCCTTTGATGCCTTTGTTTTTATTCCCAATTGCGACAAGGTGGTACCGGGGATGCTGATGGCGGCAGTCAGGTTGAATGAACCGGCTATCTTTATCAGCGGTGGCCCCATGCTTGCCGGGCGCTTTACTGATAGTCAGGGGGAACATAAAGTTGACCTGAACTCAGTATTTGAGGCTGTTGGTAAGGTAATTAAAGGACAGATGAATGAAGCCGAGCTGGAAAACCTGGTGGGAGTTGCCTGCCCAGGCTGTGGCAGTTGTGCCGGTATGTTCACCGCCAACACGATGAACTGCCTGACAGAGGCTTTAGGACTGGCATTGCCCGGTAATGGTACTATACCGGCGGTTGATGGCAGGCGATATAAATTAGCCGAGGAAGCCGGGCGTCAGGTAATGAAATTGCTGGCAGAAAACATAAAGCCAAAGGATATAGTAAACAAAAAATCTATGGGGAATGCCTTTGCTGTCGATATGGCGCTGGGGGGCAGCACCAATTCAGTGCTACATCTTATGGCACTGGCTTATGAAGCCGGAGTTGATTTCCCCCTGGCGATGATAAACGATATAAGCGAAAAAACGCCGTGCCTGTGCAGATTGAGGCCGGCCGGTGAATATCATATTGAAGATTTGGACAGGGCTGGCGGTATAGCGGCGGTTATGAAGGAACTAAAAGAACAGTTGAATACCGATGAAATGACAGTATCGGGGAAGACTATAGCCGGTACAATCGACGAGAGCCGTGTAGTGGATAGCGATGTTATACGCCCGATTAATAATGCCTATTCGCAAAAAGGAGGCATAGCTGTACTTTTTGGCAATCTGGCGCCGGATGGGGCTGTAGTGAAGAGGTCGGCGGTGGCTGATGAGATGATGGTTCATAGCGGACCGGCGAGGGTATTTAATAGCGAAGACGAAGCAACAAGTGCTATTATGGCTGAAAAGATAAACAAAGGCGAAGTGCTGGTTATCCGCTATGAAGGGCCAAAGGGAGGACCCGGAATGAGAGAGATGCTCACACCTACCTCTATGCTGAGTGGTATGGGAATGGAGAAAGAGGTTGCCCTTATAACCGATGGCAGGTTTTCCGGAGCCACCCGTGGTGCCGCTATAGGGCATGTCTCTCCGGAAGCGGCAGACAGAGGACCTATTGCTGCCATAGCAGATGGGGATAAAATAAAGATTGATATTCCAAATAACAGGCTTGAGGTTGAGCTTTCCGATAAAGAGATAAACAAGAGGTTGGCTTACCTTAGTGAATATAAACCCAGAATAAAGTCGGGTTATCTAAAGAGGTATACAGAAAAAGTAACATCGGCAAGTAGCGGAGCGGTTTTTAGCTGACGGGGGTATTGAAAATGAAATTGACAGGTGCTCAAATTGTATGCGAAAGCCTTGTAAAAGAGGGAGTAGAGGTTATATTCGGCATACTGGGTGGAGTTATTTTGCCGTTGTATGATACATTGCCGCAATACCCTCAATTACGGCATATTCTGGTACGTCACGAGCAGGGTGCCGCCCATGCTGCCGAAGGCTATGCTAAGGCTACCGGTAAAGTCGGTGTTTGCTTCGCTACGTCCGGGCCGGGGGCAACGAATCTGGTGACCGGTATTGCCGATGCCTGCCTTGATTCGGTGCCATTAGTGGCTATAACCGGACAGGTAATAAGACCATTAATCGGTAAAGATGCCTTCCAGGAAATAGACATAACCGGTATCACATTGCCTATTACAAAACATAATTATCTGGCCCTGGATGCCGCCTCACTGGCAGAAACAATAAAAGAATCTTTTTATCTGGCAAGGACGGGCCGACCGGGGCCGGTGCTGATAGATCTGCCTAAAGATGTTCAGACAAGCCAGGCGGAGTTCAATTATCCGAATAAGGTGAACCTGCCGGGTTACAAACCGACGCTAAAGGGGCATCCGGCACAGATTAAAAAGGCGGCCAGGCTTATTAATGAGGCAAAGCAGCCAATAATCCTTGCCGGCCGTGGCGTGAATATATCAGGAGCATATGACGAGTTAAAACATTTAGCGGAAGAAGCACAGATACCGGTGGTAACCACATTGCTGGGCATAAGCACTTTTCCCGAATCACATGCTCTCTCTTATGGCTGGCTGGGGATGCACGGTATGGCTTATGCCAATATGGCGATTGATGCCGCTGACCTTGTTATCGCCATCGGCATGAGGTTTGATGACCGGGCTACGGGCAGGGTAAGCGGTTTTGCCCCTAATGCCAAAATAATACATATTGATATAGACCCGGCTGAAATAGGCAAGAACGTACGCGTTGATGTGCCAATCGTTGGTGATGTAAAGGTTGTTCTGAAAGAATTGAATAAACTCATAACAAAGACTGAACACATTGATTGGATTGGCCAGCTTGATGAATGGCGCAGGGAACATCCCTCAATTCTCATAAGGGATTGTGATGAGATTTTACCTCAATATATCGTCCGCCAGATATATAAAATAACAAAGGGTGACGCCATTATCGTTACCGGAGTTGGCCAGCATCAGATGTGGGCAGCCCAGCACTATTTCTTTGATAAACCGAATAGCCTGATAACGTCGGGGAGTCTGGGGACGATGGGTTTTGAACTGCCGGCGGCTATGGGTGCCAAGGTAGGTCGTCCCGATGAAACCGTATGGTGTATCGCCGGCGATGGTGGTTTCCAGATGACGCTACAGGAACTGGCTACTATAGCCAAAGAAAAGATAGCGGTAAAGATAGCTGTTTTTAATAATGGTTTTCTGGGTATGGTACGGCAATGGCAGGATCTGTTTTACGGAAAACGCTATGTTGCCACTCACCTGAATTGCCCGGATTTTGTTAAAATTGCCGAAGCCTATTGCATTCCGGGGCTGACGGTAAAACATAAAAAAGAAGTAACGCCGGCTATCGAAAAAGCGATGGAAGAGCCCGGACCCTTCCTTATAAACTTTATGGTAGAACCGGAGGAGAATGTATATCCAATGGTGCCGCCGGGGGCATCTCTGGCTGAAGTAATGGAAGAACCAAAGAAGGGGGTGGCAAAATGGCAGCGACAAAGCACGCCCTAGTAGCTATGGTTGCGGATAAACCTGGAGTGCTAAACCGGATAGCAAGCCTCTTCCGCCGTCGAGGTTTCAATATCGAAAGCATCGCCGTCGGTCACAGTGAAATGCCGAAAGTATCGCGGATGACGATAGTGGTTGATGGCGCGACGACACAGGTGGAGCAGGTCAGGAAGCAGCTGGAAAAGGTAGTGGATGTCATAAAGGTAATCGATGTTACCGGGGAGGGAACCATAATCCGTGAACTGGCAATAATTAAAGTTAAAACAACAACAGCTAACCGTAGTGAAATAATACAGATTGTTGACATATTCCGGGCTAATATAGTGGATGTATCCTCGGATTCAGTAGCAATTGAGGTTACCGGGGATGAGGAAAAGGTTAATTCACTGTATAAACTGCTCCGCGGTTTCGGAATCATAGAAATAGCCAGGACAGGTGTAATAGCTATGACAAGAGGCGGAGCCGGTTCATCAATGATAAACAAAAAGCAACCAAAGTCCAGAACCAGAAACAAGAAAAAAGAATAAAGGAAGGTGTATTATGGCAACAATATACTATGACAAGGATTGTGACCTGGCTCTATTCGAGGGCAAGGTAATCGGTATTATCGGCTATGGCAGCCAGGGGCATGCCCAGGCGCAAAATCTGAGAGATAGCGGACTGCAGGTGATAGTAGCCGAAGCCGAGGGAAGCCCGGGTTGGGATAAAGCAAAGGAAGATGGCTTTGAGGTAATGGCGGCTGACCTGGTGACAAGGAAGGCGGATGTGATAATGATTCTGGCGCCGGATACTCTGCATGCCAGGATATATAGCCAGGCGATAGAAGACGAGCTATCCGCCGGTAAGATGCTTATGTTCGCTCATGGTTTTAATATACACTACGGGCAAATCATGCCACCGAAAGACATAGATGTAACCATGATTGCGCCGAAGTGCCCTGGCCATATGCTGAGGGAGCTATATGTAGAGGGAGCGGGACCTCCGGCTTTGATAGCGGTCCATCAGGATGCTACCGGTAAAGCAAAGGAATTAGCTCTTGCCTATGCCAAGGGCATCGGTTGTAGCAACGCCGGTATTATAGAGACAACCTTTGCCGAGGAAACGGAAACGGACCTCTTCGGTGAGCAGGCGGTGTTGTGTGGCGGGGTCGCAAACCTGATAAAGGCAGGTTTCGATACGCTGGTTGAAGCCGGTTACCAGCCGGAAATAGCCTACTTCGAATGCATGCACGAAATGAAGCTGATTGTTGACCTGTTTTACAAGGGTGGCTTGAATTACATGAATTACTCGGTAAGCGATACCGCAGAGTATGGTGGTTATACCAGGGGCACGCGGGTTGTTGACGAAATGACCCGGGATGAAATGGTGGAAATACTGGCCGAGATTCAGGATGGCACCTTTGCCAAGGAATGGATACTGGAAAACCAGGCCGGTAAGCCGGTATTTAATGCTTTAAGGCGAATGGAATCCGAGGAGCTTATTGAAGAAGTCGGCGCCGAGTTACGCCAGATGATGCCCTGGCTGAAGAAAAGCAAAAAACCATAACAAATAACCATAATAAAACGGATAACCATTGGATAGTATGAAAAATAGGGTAAGCAATATATTATTTAAAGATACATGTGTTTTTACCCTTGCTGGGAGGAATAAGCTCATCCTTAGCAGCCCGTCTCCGTCAAAAGGGAGGGGTAGCAGCGGGAAAACGAATTATTTCTCTCAGGGAGGATAGTATGGATAAAGTAATAATTTTTGATACAACTTTAAGGGATGGCGAGCAGGCGGCCGGGGGAATGCTGAACATCCAGGAAAAACTGGGGGTTGCCAGGCAGCTGGAGAAGCTCGGCGTGGATGTCATTGAAGCCGGCTTCCCGGTAAGCTCACCCGGTGATTTTGGGGCGGTGCAAAGCATCGCCAGGGAGGTGCGCGGGGCGATAATCTGCGGGCTGGCTCGTGCCCATCCGAAAGATATTGATAGCGCCTGGGCAGCATTAAAGGAAGCGGAGCATCCGAGGATACACGTCTTTCTTTCGGCTTCGGATATACATATGCTGCACCAGCTAAAAAAGAGCCGGGAGCAGATACTGGAGATGTCGCGCGATATGGTAGCACGGGCAAAGAAATATACAGATGATATAGAATTCTCGCCCATGGATGCCAGCCGGGCTAATCCGGAATTCATCTATCAGGTTCTTGAAGCGGTAATTGATGCCGGGGCGACGACGGTGAACATTCCAGACACGGTAGGTTATGCTATACCGGAAGAGTTTGGCAGGTTGATTGAAGGCATCTTCAGCAATGTAAAAAACATTGGCAGGGCAGTAGTTAGCGTCCACTGCCACGATGACCTGGGACTGGCGGTAGCCAATAGCCTTGAAGCGGTAAGACAGGGTGCCAGGCAGGTGGAGTGTACCATAAATGGAATCGGGGAGAGGGCGGGCAATGCCTCGCTGGAAGAAATAGTGATGGCTATAGAAACCCGCAGCGACTTTTTCAAACTGACAACCGGCATAAATACAAAACAGATATACAATACGAGCCGTATGGTAAGCGAGCTTACAGGATTTTCGGTTCAATCGAACAAGGCAATTGTCGGTGCCAATGCCTTCAGGCATCAATCGGGTATTCATCAGGATGGCGTGATAAAAATGCCGATAACCTATGAGATTATTGATCCTAAAAAAGTGGGTGTGCCGGCATCCAGCCTGGTGATGGGCAAACTCAGCGGGCGGAATGCTTTTCGGGAGAGACTTGCCGAACTGGGCTATAGCCTGGGCGAGGAAGATTTTATCCATACCTTCCAGGCATTTAAGGAACTGGCGGATAAGAAAAAAGAGGTTACCGACCGGGATATCGAGTCCCTTGTCGCTGAAGAGATGCGAACCGTAACCGAAGCTTACCACCTGGAGCGTATACAGGTGACCTGTGGCGACAGGGGTATTCCCACGGCAGCCGTCAAGCTGACCGGCCCGGATGGCATAACCCTGGCTGATGCCGCGCTGGGTACCGGCCCGGTGGATGCGGTGTATAAAACCATAAACAGGCTGGTAAAGATACCCAATACTCTAACCGAATTTTCGGTAAAATCAGTTACCGAAGGTATTGATGCTATCGGCGAGGTTTTAATAAGGATAGAGAGTGAGGGTGTAACCTATACCGGCCGTGGCGCTGATACCGATATTATCGTTGCCAGCGCAAAGGCTTATATCAATGCCTTGAACAGGCTACTGGCTTTGAAAAAGGCAACTGTATAATTACCTGGAGGAGGGATTTTAGGTGCCTGTTGAGCTGGAAATGGTTCTGCGAGTCCTGCTGGCGACGGTGCTCGGCGGTGTAATCGGTTTTCAACGGAGCAAGGCTGAGAAACCTGCCGGTATGCGAGATATTATCCTCATCTGTGTCGGTGCCGCTCTGTTTACCGTTGTATCAATTTATGGTTTTTCCATAGAAGATCAGGCGCGGGTAGCAGCCGGCATAGTTACGGGCATCGGTTTTCTGGGTGCCGGCGCCATAATACGCCGCGGAGAAGGTGGAGTTGTTAGAGGATTAACAACGGCAACTACTATATGGGTAGCAGCCGGCATAGGTATGGCTGCCGGAGCCGGTATGTATATCATTGCTTCGGTTACCACACTTCTGGTGCTGTTGGTTTTACTGATACAACGTCATACTGCATAGATGGCGCTCTGGTTAGCCCAATAGCTATATAACCATAGGAGAACTGCATTGACTTTAGTTGAGAAGATACTGGCTGCTCATACTGATAGAGAAAAGGTAAACCCGGGACAGTTCATAAATGTCAGGGTTGATATGGTACTGGCCAACGACATAACCGCCCCGATTGCCATAAGGGAGTTTGGGCGGATAGGGGTCAGTGGTGTCTTTAATCCAGAGAAGATAGTTCTTGTGCCTGACCACTTTACCCCCAACAAGGATATTGCTTCGGCGGAGCAGGCAAAGCTGGTAAGGCAGTTCGCCCGCCAACATGGAGTCAACTACTTTGAGGTGGGGGAGATGGGTATTGAGCACGTTCTCCTGCCAGAGAAGGGCTTGGTGCTGCCCGGGGATGTTGTTATCGGGGCTGAATCGCACACCTGCACCTATGGCGCTTTAGGCGCTTTCGCTACAGGCATGGGTTCAACGGATATTGCTGTTGCCATGGCAACCGGCGAAATATGGATGAAGGTGCCGCCGACGATAAGATTTGTCTATAATGGCAGATTGCCAAAATGGGTGGTTGGTAAAGACCTGATTCTATATACCATCGGTGATATCGGTGTTGATGGTGCTCTCTATTCGGCAATGGAGTTTACCGGTGAAGCTATAGACAGCCTGTCTATGGATGGGCGGTTCACCATGGCAAATATGGCTATTGAAGCTGGTGCTAAAGCAGGTGTTTTTTATGTAGACGCTAAGACGTTAGATTACATAAAGACACGGGCAAAGCGTCCCTTTAGCGTCTATGAACCGGATAAAGATGCCGAATATATAAAAACAATCACATATGATGTATCGGCGATTGAGCCTCAAATAGCATTTCCCCACTCCCCGGCAAATACCCGTCCGATAAGCAAGGCGGGTAATATAAAGATTGACCAGGCAGTGATAGGTAGCTGTACAAATGGCAGGCTGGAGGATTTAAGGTTTGCAGCTAGAGTATTAAAGGGCAAGAAAGTGCACACAGGTGTTCGTTGTATTGTCATCCCGGGTTCACAGCAGATATACCTTGATGCTTTGAAAGAGGGTCTGATAGAGATTTTTATAGAAGCGGGATCTGTGGTGAGCACTCCTACCTGCGGCCCCTGCCTCGGCGGGCATATGGGTATACTGGCGGCCGGCGAAAGGTGCATATCAACCACCAACCGCAACTTCGTCGGCAGGATGGGCAGTACAGAATCAGAGGTATATCTGTCCAACCCGGCAGTGGCGGCTGCCAGCGCGGTGGCGGGCAGTATTATCAGCCCTGAGCAGGTTATCGGCAGGTAAAAAAGATATGAAAATGCTTGGCATTGAGAAGTTCCTTTTAAATAGATTACAGAGTAAAAAGGGGGCGATAGATCTAACTGAGAAGCTGCTGGATTTTGTTGAGCTTAATGGAAAGCAGGACTTCCTTGAGGTGGGTTGTGGCAACGGGGTGGTCACAAAATATCTGGCTGAGGAATACGGCGGCGAGGTTACCGGTATTGATATTGACCCGCAGCAGATTGAACTTGCCAGAAAAGAAGCAGGCGATATGCAGAATATCAGTTATCTTGAGGCGGATACCACCAAACTGCCCTTTAAGAACAGGGAATTTGATATCGTTCTTTCCTTCGGTGTGCTGCACCATATAGAAAACTGGCTGGATGCCCTGAGGGAAGTAAGGAGGGTGCTGAAGCCAGGCGGTTATTTCCTTTATGCAGATATTATTTACCAGGAGAGCATAACCAGTATGGACAGGTCGTCCAGTATGAGCTTCGGGCTGGTGACGATAGATATAGACGAGCTGAACTCCTTTATGGAGAAGTTCGGTTTTACCACCATCCACAGCCAGTGGAAAAATCGGCTGGTGTGTAAAAACTACGAGGCGGTTTACAGGCGGAATTAGGGATTTACGAGATACAGAATAAGAGTGAATCAATGAAAAAGTGGACTAAAGAAGAAGCGCTGGAAACCCTACAAAAACTTGCCCATGAAGCAGATACGTTGAGGCACTCACAAGTATTTTCGACTGAACATACGATTTGGGTAACAAAATGCTTGGATACTTTGGAGGAAATATTTGGTCTGGAATCTCGGTATTATTTATCTTTTGATGTTATACAATGGGGCAATATACCCTCGGGTACTATGATTAAGCGTTACGGAGACATACAATCTGATATTAATTCTAAGCGTCATAAATTTTTTATCAGAGACCTTGGGATAGCCAAAGGTCTTTTACTAGGTGCTATTAGCTATCTAAAGGATAGAGAAATAGCAGATGTATATATTAAAGAGGAATCAGGGATTGAAGCTAGCCTTGTGCTAAAAGTTCTGAATATAGCCGAACAAAAACTCAGGAAAGTTATTAGAGAAAAACCTGAGAATGAAAAGCAAGTACAGGTTGCCTTTGAGAACTTGCTTATTGGCGCAGATATACAATATGGGCGTGAAGTAGATAGTATTGAATATTCTAGTAAAACTTATACCCCTGATTTTTCTCTAGAAAAGATTGATTTGGTTGTTGAAATTAAACTATGTAATAGAGGAGAACGAGAGAAGGAATTACCTGAAGAAATTAATGATGATATTCTTGCTTATAAGACTAAATATAAAAACTTAATATTTATTGTTTATGATTTAGGATTTATAAGAGATAAGGATAGATTTTGCGGTAGCTTTGAAGAACATGAGAACGTTTCTGTGAAGGTTATAAAGCATTGAATAAGGAGACTAGATTATAGATGCTAAAAGGTAAAGTTTTTAAATACGGTGCCAATGTGGATACGGATGCCATAATACCGGCGCGGTATCTTAATGTTTCGGAGGCGGCGGAACTGGCGAAGCACTGCATGGAAGATATAGACGTTGATTTTGTTAAAAGAGTTAAGCCCGGGGACATAATCATGGCGGAAACAAACTTCGGCTGCGGTTCGTCAAGAGAGCATGCCCCGCTGGCGATTAAAGCATCGGGCATTTCCTGTGTTATCGCCAAAAGCTTTGCCCGTATCTTCTTTCGCAATGCCATAAACATCGGCCTGCCGCTGCTGGAATGCGCCGAAGCGGTAGATAGCACCCAGAACGGGCAGGCACTTGGAGTTGACCTTGCCAGCGGTAAGATAAAAAATATAGATATGGGGATGGAGTTCACCACTGAGCCATACCCGCAGTTTATGGCTGAAATCATAGCAGACGGCGGGCTCATTGAATACACTAAAAAGAGATTGGAGAAATAGATGGAGTTCAACATAGCGGTATTACCCGGTGATGGCATCGGGCCGGAGATTATAGATGAGACAATAAAAATAATGAATGCGGTAGGCATAAAATATAACCATGCCTTTACCTACATCAATGGGCTGGTGGGCGGTGTGGCTATTGAGAAAGAGGGGACAGCACTTGCCAGTGATACATTAAAAATGTGCCAGCGCTGTGATGCCGTCCTGATGGGTGCCGTCGGCGATCCGAAGTATGATGACCCGCAGGCACCGATTCACCCCGAAGATGGACTGCTTGAACTGAGAAAAGAGCTGGGATTGTTTGCCAATCTGCGTCCGGTAAAGGTCTACCCGGCGCTCATAGATAATACCAATTTCAAGCCCGAGGTTATAAAGGGGACGGATTTTATCTTTGTCCGCGAACTTACCGGCGGGCTCTATTTCGGGCGTCCCAAGAGGC
The DNA here is from genome assembly GCA_030640385.1 of Dehalococcoidia bacterium. Classification (GTDB taxonomy): domain Bacteria; phylum Chloroflexota; class Dehalococcoidia; order Dehalococcoidales. The sequence continues at coordinate 18,522 of DAOWJL010000042.1, forward strand.
AGTGGCGGACGACAAGGGGCCGCCGGGCCGTAGATTCAATGAGCTACTCGGAGCAGGAGATTGAACGTATCATCAGGGTCGGTTTCGAGATTGCGCGCACGCGAAAGAAGAAATTGATATCGGTGGATAAAGCCAATGTCCTGCAATCGTCAAGGTTATGGCGCCAGGTAACGGTTGAGGTTGCCGGGGACTATCCGGATATAGAGCTTGAACATATGCTTGTAGACGCCTGTGCTATGAGGATAATACAGAACCCGAGGTATCTGGATACACTGGTTACCGAAAACACCTTTGGTGATATATTAACCGACGAGGCGTCTATGCTGGGCGGTTCGCTGGGCATGCTGGCCTCAGCCAGCCTGGCCGGGGTACCCAAAGCAGGCAGCCGCACACCGGGTATGTATGAGCCCAGCCATGGCAGTGCCCCGCGCCGCGCCGGGCAGGATCTGGCTAATCCTATAGCCACTGTAATGAGTATGGCGATGATGCTGAGCTATTCACTGGGGCTGGTGCGGGAAGCAAGTGCAGTTGAAAAAGCTGTTGAGAAGGTGCTGGAGGAAGGCTATCGCACCTATGATATAATGGGAGAAGGCAAGATAAAGGTCGGCACCAGGAAAATGGGAGATTTAATCACCGAAAGGGTATAAATAAATACAATAAATAAGAAATAAAAAATGACTGATATTCATGTAGAAGGAAAACCACCGTATAAACAATCCCCTGCTGATTATTCAGAAAAGAAGAATCAGCAAGAGCGACGTGATATTTTACATGATAATGCAAAGAGAGCTTGTCTCGAACCTTTAAAAGGAAGTGTTAAATTAATAATAAACTATAGAAGATATAGAGGTATGAGTGATGCTGCCAATATAATAGGTGGTATTGCGGATGCACTGGAAAATGTTCTATATGAGGATGATAAGCAAATAGGAGAGATACTATATTCTGAGAGTAATGGTAATAAAGACGAATATTGGGTGAAAGTTGAACCAAGGGAATAATATTTATAAAGATTCTATAAGTAGTGGAAATAAGAAAATGAAATCGGTAAAGCTTTACGATACCACGCTGCGTGACGGGGCTCAGCGGGAAGGTATTTCCTTCTCGGTGGTAGATAAGCTTAATATCACCCGTCGGCTGGACGAACTGGGCATCCATTTCATAGAGGGTGGCTGGCCTGGTTCCAACCCCAAGGATGACGAGTTCTTTAATAAAGCAAGGCAGTTAAAACTGGTCAATTCAAAGCTGGTTGCTTTTGGCAGCACACGGCGGGCAAATAAAAAAGCAGAAGCGGATGGCAATCTCCAGGCTCTGGCTAATGCTGGGGTAGAGGTTGTTACACTGGTTGGTAAATGCTCGGACTTACATGTGAAACAGGTGCTGGAAACCACCCTTGATGAAAACCTGTCTATGGTTTCGGATTCAATAAATTATCTTAAAGAGAAGGGGATTAGCGTATTTTTTGACGCCGAACACTTCTTTGACGGCTATAAATCAAACCCCCAGTATGCTTTGCAGGTATTGAAGGTGGTGGATGAAGCCGGTGCCGGGTGCCTGGTGCTGTGCGATACAAATGGCGGCGCTTTACCGGCTGAGATAACGGATATTATTACCGCTGTCAGGCAAATAACAGATGTGCCGATAGGCATACACGCACACAATGACGGCGAGCTGGCTATAGCCAATACCCTGGCGGCAGTGAATATTGGCGCCAGCCAGGTGCAGGGTACCATAAACGGCTATGGCGAAAGGTGCGGTAATGCCAGCCTGTGTTCTATAATTCCGGCACTCAAACTCAAGATGGGCATTGATTGCATCACCGATGAACAACTGACTAAATTGACCGAGGTAGCGCACTATGTCAGCGAGGCGGCAAACCTTGTCACGGATGCTTTTCTGCCCTATATCGGCGCCAGCGCCTTCAGTCACAAGGGGGGCTTACACGTTTCCGGTTTGAGAAAATGGTCTGGCAGCTACCAGCATATAGACCCGGAACTGGTAGGCAATAAACAAAGGATGCTTATATCCGAGCTGTCAGGCAGGGCGAGCATTGTCCAACGCGCCCGTGAACTGGGTGTTGACCTGCCGACGAAAAGCAAGGAAGCCCAGGAATTGCTGGACAGGGTAAAAATGATGGAAAGCCGCGGCTTCCAGTACGAAAATGCCGAAGCGTCGTTCGACCTGCTGGTGCAGAGGGCAAAGGCAGACTATGAAAAGCCGTTTGAACTTGTTGACTTCATGGTAATAGTGGAAAAAAGACGGCGACCACCGGCTATGAAAAATGCCGAAGAGATGATGTCGGAGGCAATAGTTAAAGTCAGGGTTGATAATGAGGTGGTGCATACGGCAGCAGAGGGCAATGGCCCGGTTAACGCACTTGACAAGGCGCTGCGCAAGGCACTGCTGAGGTTCTACCCCAGTTTGTCAGCCGTAAAGCTGATAGACTATAAAGTACGTATCCTCGAGGGGAGCACCGGCACCGAGTCTCAGGTTCGCGTGATTATTGAATCCAGCGATGGCATAGAGCAGTGGCGGACGGTGGGCAGCTCGGCAAACATAATTGAAGCCAGCTGGTTGGCGCTGGCTGACAGCCTGGAACACTGGTTACTGAAACAAAAAGCCAAATAGTTTGAGGTATAAATGGCTGATATAAAAAGCGCCAGCGAGATAGCTCGGCAGAAATTAGCCAGTATCGGTGAGACGACCGAGGAAGAGCGTCTCAGGTGGCAGTATATCCCGCGGGGGGAAAAACTGGCTGTCAGGTACCTTGATAAAAAGCTTGATTTCACCGCTGAACTGGCTAAATATGAAGCAATGGTAAGGCGGTATGTCCTGGCTGGTGCCGAAAAGGTATTGATAGCGAATATTAACTTACCCAAGAATGAACTATTAAGAAGTAAAAATGAAAAGGTATTGGATGCTCTGCTGGAAGTGATGACTGATAAACAGAAGGCGAAAGAGGTTATAGATAAAATCAGGCATATATTCAACCATTTTACCGAGCAGGGCAAGCAGCAGCGGCAGCAAGCCTATGAATCTCTTAAAATGCAATTCTCATCCAGACTGCAGCAGGCAGTTAAACAGCAGATAGGCTCGGTAAACGGGCTGGAGATAAACGTGGAAAACCTGCCCCAGTTTAAAGAAGAATGGCAGCGGACACTGGCAAAAATGGATGAGCAATACATCAAGCTTCTTGGTGAATACAAGCAGGAGCTAAAGGATATAAATTAGCCATCAGGCTGGCATTTGCCGGAGAATGTTATGCGGATAGATGACGAGAGAATTGAAAATGCCGTCAGGCACACTGAAATACTCAGATTACCAAAGCAGTCGCTGGCGACATTCGGCACCACAAATATAGGTTATTATATGGTAACCAGGCCTGTTTATGATGAAATAACTGAAGAAAGCAGCGAAACTGTGATCAGGGAAGGCAGGGTAATCGCCGAGAGGCCGAGGATAGTAACACCTTACTATATGTCTCAACTTGAAGGTTTCAGCGGAGATGCCAGGAGGTATTTAAATACGCTAATTCAGAATTATGGAGCGGATGCTCCCGGGCTTTTTTATACCTATCGCAACGAACCTGGAAAACTTACCATCGTTACCGAGGAGCTGAAGGCTGTATTAGATAGATTGAACAGTGAGATTGATAGGCGCGGTGATCCACTGATTACTATCATCAAGGGACAGGATGAACTATGGGATGTATCTTTAATGCGTTTTATCTATGAAATTACAAGCATCTCAATGCAAAATAATCTTTCACAGCTTATGTCAAGGGGACTTCTGGATGTAGATAAAGGTGGTGTGCCGATGGATGCCAGGCTGCGAATTGAGGAACTTTTTACGAGGCTGGCGGGGGGAAGGATCAACCCCGGTGAATTGAAGGATGAACTGGAGCGCTGGAATCTATTTGAAGAATACCAGGACAGATTTTTTAGTATAATGCGGCGAAGATAATAACTCAGCTAGAAGAGCATTATGGATATTTCACTTATAGAAGCCAGAGACCTGTCCGAGGCCTGGTTTCTCTGTTTGCGCAGGGTACTGACCGAAGGCTATGAGTACAGTATCGAGCGGGGTAGTTATGCCGGCCAGTGCCGCAAGGAACTGGACTTCATCGTTGTTAAGATAAGCAATCCGGGGAACAGACCTCTGGCTCCGGATGTGCCGTTGGGTGTGCCGGCGCCAACGACGATGGAGTATATAGAAAACTACCTTCCATACTTTATGACAGCCCATCGGGCTGAGGAAGAGCAGTATACCTACGGGCAGTACCTTGAAAGGCAGATTGCCGAAGTGATCAAGATTTACAAAGAAAATGGTTACAATACCAACCAGGCCTATATGGCTGTCGGTGATAGCCAGTCTATATTCCTCTCCGACCCACCCTGCCTGCGGGGCATTGATACAAGGGTAAGGTATGGAAAACTGCATTTCATCGCCTATTTTCGCTCCTGGGACCTGTGGGCTGGCTTTCCATCCAATTTGGCGGCTATGCAGTTATTGAAAGAGTATATGGCTTCTGAGATAGGAGTCGAAGACGGCGAAATGATTGCCACGAGCAAAGGGATGCACCTCTACGAATATTCTTGGGAACTGGCGAAAACCGCCGCCGGAATGGCTTAGGTTGGATTAAGTGGTGTCTGCTTGATTACCTTTATATGCAGGTAGAGGTCACCCGCTTTCCTTTTTTCTACCAAACCCATCCCTTTGAGCCTGATTTTGGTGCCTGTTTCGGCTGAGGGAGGTATTTTTACAATGAGCTTCTTTCTTCGTTTACCCCTTTTGTAGCTGACCTCCTTCTCACCCCCGACGGCAATTTCTTCCGGTGTCAGCTCGAGTTCAATATGCAGGTCCAGGTCGGGAGCATATTCAATCCCCAGCAACTTTTTGAGCATAAAGCGGCTGAAACGGGTCATTGCTTTTGTTAGTAAACGCTCCAACCAGTTCTGTTTGCGGATTGAAACTCCGGGAGAATATTGCTGATAAACTCCACTTCTACTACCGGGTTGGGTATGAAATACGCTACCCTTGCCGCCGAAGAAGACCTGATTCATAAAATCGCGGTCAAACCTGAGGCCACCCTGGGAGAACATACGGTTCATTTCGTTGATGAAAGCCTGGTTGGCAAAGATACCCTGGAATATGTCCTGCTGTGAGTACTGAAAGCCGCCATAGCCAGCGCCGACAAACGGATTCTTGCGGGCATAATCGTACTGCTGCCTTTTGTTTTTGTCGCCTAGTATGGCATAGGCTTCGTTTATTTCCTTGAACCTGGCCTCTGCCTGATTTTCGTTACCCGGATTTTTATCCGGATGGTGTTTGAAAGCAAGCTTTCTGAAAACACTCTTAATAGAATGCTGGCTGGCGTTTTCAGGAACTCCCAGGATTTTATAGTAGTCTTTCATATAATACAAAAAGTAATCAGTAAGGACCGACCAAAAGTTAACTGGTTAAGTGTTATAATTATAAGGCAATGCTATCATTGTTTCCAATGAGGTTAAATAAACGGATGTCAAAGGCTGTATTGTTTGGTGCTGTTTGTTTGTTAATATTCTGCTCTCTTAATTTGGGTTGCGTCCCCTCAAACAGCTTTGATTCCAGGCTTGATGAAATAATAAAACCTTACAGTTTCAGTATTGCCGGATGGGAGGTTGAGGCACTATCTTACGAACTGGAGGATTTTCTTTTTGGTGGCGGTGACGAAACTGCTGATGATTCCCCTCTGGTGCTGGACTATTTTTCACTTAGCCGGCAGATAAGGGATCTGGAATGGCAGATAGAAATAGGCGGAGATAGCATTGAACAAAACGGATTGGCGGCGCTAAAAGAACAGCTGGAAGGTTTAAGGCAACAAAAAGATGCACTAGAGGACAAGGTTGAAA
>DAOWJL010000036.1 GCA_030640385.1 Dehalococcoidia bacterium
AAGGATGCATCGGCTGCGGATTAGATTCGGGCGGGGGGTGGAGGTCAAGTTTATCTCCCATCTGGATATCATAAGGCTGTGGCATAGGGCTCTTCGCCGCGCTGGCATAGAGCTTGCTTATTCAGAAGGTTTTAACCCCCATCCAAAAATATCGGTGGCGGCGCCGCTGGCTCTGGGTATAACCAGCGAAGCCGAGCTGATGGATGTATATACAACCGGTTACATATCGCCGCATTCGTTTACTACCTGTGTCAGCCGGCAGTTACCGCCGGGTATGGAGATAATCCAGGTGTATTATATCGCTACCACTTTACCCTCGCTGCAGGCACAGGTGCGCCATGCAGAGTATATAGTTGAAGTTGAGACGGAAAAGGGGACTGAGTATATTACGGAGGCACTTACCTCTCTGCTAGCAAGGGAAAAACTGCCGTGGCAGCACCAGCGGGATACCGGCCCCCGGAGCTATGACATTAGGGCATTGATTGATGACCTGTGGCTGGCTGGTTGGCATGATAATTATGGCAATATAGGTATGCGGTTGCGCTGTGATAGCCGCGGCTCGGGCAGGCCGGAGCAGGTTATAAAAGCTTTAGGTTTTAAGCGGCCAATATCTATTCACCGCACCCGTTTAATACTGGAGACGAGCTGATTTTAGATGATTGATTCAAATAATAAAAGCCTGCCGCAACCGGTTTTAGATCCGGAAAGGCAGCAGCAGGCAAGGGAATATGCCCGTACCGGGCGCTACCTGTCATTTGCCGAAATGGTAGCGGTCGGCATTCTTCTGGTTTTGCTTGTATTCGGCGGTTTTTCCGAAAGGCTTACCGGGTATTTAAATCTGCCGGTGATTCCGGCGGCTATCCTTTATTTTTTAATTCTTGTTGCTGCTTACAGGTTACTTACGGCACCGATAAGCTACTATCGCGGTTATGTTCTACCCCGGCGTTATGGTCTATCAAAACAAAGCCTGTCCGGTTGGCTGGGTGACCTTATTAAAACTGGTGTCCTGATGCTGATTCTGGGTACCTTTATTATTGCCGCTATATACTGGCTCATAGATATTTCGCTGCAGAACTGGTGGCTGCTCGTCTGGGTGTTGCTGGTATTTGTAAGCCTGATATTGAGTATTTTGCTGCCGGTAATCCTGGTGCCGCTTTTTTATAAAACAAAACCCCTTGAAGACGGAACCTTGAAAGAGGGATTCAGGCAACTTGCAGAAAAAGCCGATGCCGATATCAAAGGAATCTATACCCTGGATTTCAGCAGCAAGGGAACGACGGCTAACGCCGCCATAATGGGGCTGGGGAAGACAAAGCGCATAGCGCTGAGCGATACCCTGCTGCAAAATTACTCCACCGAGGAGATAGAGGTAATCATCGCTCATGAGCTGGGCCACCAAAAGAACCGTGATTTTATAAGAATTTTTCTATTGCAAGCAGCCATATTGTTCATATGTCTGTGGTTGACCTGTATTATCACCACGGCGGTGGTGGAGCCGCTGGGTCTCGGTGGCGTGGACAATATCGTGGCCTTACCCCTGCTGGCTCTGGTATTTTCGGTGGTAAATATAATGTTTATGCCTTTCTCAAATACGTGCATACGCTACTTTGAAAAGGCAGCCGATAGTTATGCCCTCCAGCTGACAGAGAACCCACAGGCATTTGTTTCCATGATGACCAGGCTTACCGACCAGAACCTGGCCGAAGCCGGGCCAGGCCGCTGGGTTGAACTACTGCTCCACGACCACCCCAGCTACCACAGCCGGCTGGCGCATGCCATGAAATTCTCTGAATTAAAGCAGAGTGGCAAGTAAAGATTCAGGAAAATAACCGATGGCGAGGATAATACTGGTCAGGCATGGTAAAACGGATTGGAACCGGGAACTGCGCATCCAGGGTGGTTCCAGCGATACCCCATTGAATGAAGAGGGCAGACAGCAGGCTGAAAATCTGGCTTCAAGGTTGAGCCAGAGAAGTATTCAGGCTATCTACTCCAGTCCGTTAAAGCGCGCCCTGGAGACGGCGCAGATTATAGCCCGCCACCACAATTTAGAGGTAGTAGTTGAAAAGTCACTGAGGGAGGTTGAGGCTGGCAAGCTGGAGGGGGCAACTTCTGCTGAGTTGGGTATGAGGTTCAGTGAGCTATTAACCAGGGATGGCGTGTCGAAAAGGGTACCGGGGGGAGAATCATTAGCCGATTTACAGCAGCGAAGCTGGAATTTTATACAGCAGAGTAATCGTAAATATACCGATGGCGAACTGGTTATAGTCAGCCATTACTTTGTCATTCTGACTATAATATGTTCGGCTTTAATGCTGCCGCTATCCCGTATAACCCGGTTCAGGTTGAGCACTGGGTGTATAAGCATTATCAATCTTGATGAAAAGGAAGCACGGCTGGAATTGTTAAACGATACGGGTTACCTGGCGCAGTTTCCTTAAGAATTGCCCCTCTTGCACTGGCTGGCTATAATTGAGACGAAAATGGTAATGGGAAAGCAACAACCCACTTTGGAGCAGCAAACAGCCTGCTTTATACAGCGGCACAACCTGTTCCCCAAGGGCTCACGCTTGCTGCTAGCCGTATCCGGCGGACCTGACTCGACCTGTCTGTTATATACCCTGTTAAGGCTCAGGCAGGAACTGGGCGTAGAATTGCATGTAGCTCACCTTGATCACCAGCTGCGAGGGAAAGAATCCGGGGCTGATGCCGCCTATGTAGAGAAACTGGCAGGTCGTCTCGGTGTGCCGGTAACAGTAGAAAAAAGGGATGTAAAAGCTTATCAAAAAGAGCATCGCATTTCACTGGAAGAGGCGGCGCGGGAGGTGCGTTACCGCTTTTTGTCTGATGTAGCCGATTCTGTTGGTGCCGGGTGCATAGTCACCGGCCATACCCTTGATGACCAGGTAGAAACAGTATTGATGCATATAATACGCGGAACGGGAACAAAGGGACTTATTGGTTTAAAGCCGTGCAGCCGGTGGCTGCTTGATGACAGGAGAATTACCATTGTCAGGCCATTATTGGAGATAAGTCGCCAACAAACGGCAGATTACTGCAAAGAAAATGAGCTTATGCCCCGGCTGGATATATCCAATTTATCACTATCTCCCCTCAGGAACAGAATACGCCAGCAGTTACTGCCTTTGCTTAAGAGCTATAATTCCGGCATTACGGCAGCTCTGCTGCGCATAGCTGTTATTGCCAATGATGAAATAACCTTCCTTGATTCAGAAGTTGCCCGCCTGTGGCCGGCGATAGTTGAAGAAAAAGAAGGTATGCTTATCCTGAATAAAGACAGGCTTAACGAATTACCGGTAGCTTTGAAGAGGCATTTATTCAGGGCAGTTGTTGAGGAGATTATCGGTAACTTGAAAGATATAGAAACACGCCATATTGAAGAAATCCTGGCGGCACTGGACAAGCCGGCGGGCAGGTTAATTAACCTGCCTGGTGGTCTTATATTTTCCATAGAATACGACAGATACTTGTTGGGTATGGAAAATGTCGATACCTGTCCATACCCTGTCATAGGTGGCGAATACCGCATCAGCATCCCGGGGAAAACAGAGTTACCGGGCTGGCTGGTAGAGGCTGAAATTATGAAGTCGGGAGCGATGGAAAAAGAAGAAGATGATTTTATTGCCTATCTTGACCTTGATAGGACTGGTAACGAATTAAAGGTTCGCCGCAGAAAGCCGGGAGACCGTTTTCAGCCACTGGGTATGGTAGAAACAAAGAAGCTGAACGAGTTTATGATTGATGCTAAAATACCCCGCACCTGGCGCGGGCGAATCCCGGTTGTTTATTCACCGAAGCAAATCCTGTGGCTGGTGGGCTATCGGATTGATGACAGGGTAAAAGTTACAGAAGAGACGAAGAAGGTTTTGAGGTTAGAGTTTAAGCGTTGCTGATTTTTATTATGGTTTTAATGCCTGAACCTTAATGCTGACAACCGAATCTGAGAAGTTTACTATATCCTCTTGGGTTATATTCAGTTTGTCAATAACAGCTTTGGCTGTCGGGTCGTTAGTTATACAATCAATGGGAAAGAGTGTCTCGTCGAGCACCTTAACCTCTTGAAAACCGGCTTCCTTTATCGTTGTCAGGTAATCATTCTTCAGCATTGCCCCTGAGATGCAGCCGACATAAGCGGCAACAGATTCTCTGATAAAATCGGGCAAATCTTTAAGCAGGACGATGTCGGATACCATCAACCTGCCACCGGGTTTCAGCACGCGGAAGGCTTCCCGGAAGACGCTTCTCTTATCCGGCGAAAGGTTGATGACGCAGTTAGAGATAATAACATCAACAGAGTTGTCGGCGGCAGGCAGGTTTTCAATCTCTCCCAGCCTGAACTCAACGTTTTCGTAGCCACCCTTCTCGCCATTGGCTCTGGCTCTGGCTATCATCTCAGGTGTCATATCGACACCGATGACCTTGCCCCTTTTACCGACCCTGTTTGCCGCCAGGAAGGCGTCGAAGCCAGCACCGGCGCCGAGATCAAGAACGGTCTCACCCTCTTTCAATGATGCCAGCGCCACCGGGTTGCCGCAGCCGAGGCCCAGATTGGCGCCCTCGGGGACGTAACCCATCTCTGCATCCGAATAGCCTATCTTCTTGCTGATATCTTCAGTTTGAGAAGGCTGGCTGCAGCAGGGGCTTGCCGGAGTGCAATAGGAGTTTCCCGTTTTGGCTATTTCGGCATAGCCTTCTCTGACTACCTTTCTTATTTCCTCATCTTTCATCTTTACAATCCAATTATATCACCTTTATTAACCGCGGGTTGGGTGTCTTGCCGGGGATGCGGCCGCGCTTGGCTACCGACTTGCCTTCAATTTCGTGGATATCGGCAGTAAAGTCTATCGGGGAGGCGCTGGTGATATAGCTGCCGATACCGAAGCCGTCAACGGGTGCTCCCTGCTCAATAAATTGCCTTATTCGCTCGACGTCAATGCCGCCGCTTACGAAAATCTTGACCTGCTTAAAGCCGGCAAGGTTCAGCCTGGCTCTCACCTCCTTGACGAGGTCGACGGTAACCCCTCCCCTTTCGCTCGGTGTATCCAGACGGACGCTGTCAAGGCTTTTGTCCAATGCCTGAGCAACCAGCAGGCTTTCCTCGGCCTCGTCTTTAAAGGTGTCGACAAGGGATACCCTTGGTACACCGGATGGCATATGCTTGTCAAAGGCTAAGGTTGCCGTAACCGTATCGCCCATTACCAGGATTAAAGCATGGGGGATTGTCCCTGAAGGCTCTAAACCTGACAGTTTAGCACCGGCGATACTAGAACAGCTCTGGCAGCCGCCAATGATAGCAGAGTAGTCCATTACACCCGCCACCGAGGGGTGGACATGCCGGGCGCCGAAGCTGATGACAGGAATGTCGCCGGCGGCATTAACGCACTCTCTGACAGCGGTTGCCCAGCCACTACAGTGCGCCAGAATGCCGCAGATAGCCGTCTCGTACAATCCGTAGCTCTGGTAGGGGGCGGTTATGCGCAATACCACTTCCTTTCTGTCCATAGCTTCACCCTCACCAAGTGCCCAGACTTCACCGCTCACCTTTGACAGAGCTATGGACAATAAAGCCCTGACTTCTTCAATACCGCATAGTATTCCGGCACGGCTGGAGAATACCTCCATGGTAGTTACCGGGTTGAGGCCTTCTTTTTTCAGTATCTCAATGGTGCGGGCGAAGTAGATATCAGCCGTATCTCCGGATAGCACTTCTTTGGAAGGTTTAAATTCAGCCATTATCTTAAGCCTCCTTGAATCTGGTGAGCCTGGCGCCGAGCACTTTCTCTATGTGGCTAAGGGCAAATTGCTGGGTCTTTTCATCCAGGGCAGCGACACAGTCAACCGGCACCTCTACAGCGTAGTCACGGTTCCTGGCATCGGCGACGGTGTGCATAACGCAAATATCGGTCAGCACGCCGCAGACGACGATTTTATCCGGTTTTAGTTTTTTTAGCTTTTCTTCAAGCTTTGTATTAAAGAAAGCACTATAGCGTTTCTTGGGGATTATCTCGCCCGGGTATTTTGCCAGTTCCGGAATGACCTCGGTTTCGGCGGTGCCGGCGATACAGTGCGGCGGGAACATCTTGAATTCGAGGTCGTCCGGGTCGTGGCTATCGCAGACAAAGAATATCTTTGACCCGCGGGCAAGTTCCCGCTCCAGAAGCCCCTGTATGTTCGGAATTATATTTCGGGCTTCCTTTCCGATATACAGAGGGTAGCCTTCTTCCAGAAAGCCGCGGAGCATATCTATTACCAGTACTGCATCTGCCATTATAACTCTCCCTATTAAATACCGGCAGGCTAGTGCAGGAAATGCCTGACGCCGGTAAAGACCATGGCTATATTATATTTATCGGCAGCCTTTATGGAATCCTCGTCTCTTATGGAGCCGCCTGGCTGGATGATGGCGGTTGCACCGGCCGCCGCCGCCTGCTCGACGCTGTCCGGGAAGGGGAACATGGCATCGGAAGCCATTACACTGCCCTTTGATTTATCCCCGGCTTTTTTACTGGCAATCTCGGCGCTTACCACGCGGTTGGGCTGCCCGGCCCCCATACCGACAATCGTTTTATCTTTTACCAGCAGTATAGCGTTTGATTTTATGTGCTTTACCGCTCGCCAGGCGAAGAGCAAATCTTCCAGCTCCTTTTTTGTCGGTTCGCGTTTGGTTGCCGTCTTGAGTTTAATATCCTTTTCAGCCAGGGAATCCGAAGACTGAACCAGCAGTCCAC
>DAOWJL010000086.1 GCA_030640385.1 Dehalococcoidia bacterium
AATATGGGGGCGATGGCTCTGCCTATCGGCTCCATAGCGCCTATATAATCAAGCAACCAGAATAATATGACCGCCAGGAATATAATTGTCCCTGCACGTACCAGGAAAGCCTTGACCTGCTGCCAGGTAAAGGTAACAGCAGCAGTAATTGTCGGCAGGTGGTAGGCGGGAAGCTCCATAACAAAGTGGCCGCTTTCACCTTTGATAAGTTTCTTGCGGAAGAACCAGGCGAAGAGAATGGCAAGCAATATGCCCATGAGATATAAAGAGAAAATTACCAAACCCTGATAGGCGGTGAAGAAAGCGCCGGTGAGAAGGACATAGATGGGCATTCGGGCGCCGCAGGATACCAAAGGAGTTACCAGTATGGTTACCAGCCTGTCCCTTGGATTCTCTATTGTCCTGGCAGCCATAATTGCAGGTACACTGCAACCGAAGCCTAAAATCAGGGGAACAAATGACCTGCCGTGTAGCCCTATACGGTGCATCAACCGATCCATAACAAAGGCGGCGCGGGTGAGATAGCCGCTATGTTCAAGGATCGAAAGGCCAAGGTAGAGCAGGAATATAATCGGTACGAAGGATACAACGGTACCTACCCCGCCGATGATGCCATCGGCGACAAGTGAACCCAGCCAGTCCGGTGTTATGCCGGAGGCAATTTCACTCAGGCGGTTAAAACCGCCGTTTATCCAGTTAATCAGGGGGGATGATATGCTAAAGGTCAGCTGGAAGAGGCTGAAGAGTATGGCGGCAAATATAGGAATACCCAGCCAGTTGTTAAGCACTACCTTGTCAATCCTGTCGGAGGCGCTTATTTTTTCAGTGGGGGGCTTTTCCAGAACATCCTTCATCAACCCGCTGATAAAGCCATACCTGGCATCGGCGATAACTATACCGGCTACATTCCTGTGAATCCTTGCCAGTTGGGCGAGGCTGTTACCTTTAGTTCTCAGGACTTCTTCTCCACCTGGTTTAAGCTCTTCAAAATCCTTTACTATTTCCTCATCTTCTTCCAGCAGCTTTAGTGCCAGCCATCTGGGCGGGAGTTTCTGTAATAGGGCACTGGTGGTTATAGCTGCTTCCAGTTTGGCGATTTCCTTATCTATTTCGTAGCCATAGCTGAACTTCAGCCTCTCTATATGGATTTTGCCCTCGGCGACGCAGGTTATTGCTTCAAGAAGTTCATCCGTACCTTGATTGCGAGAAGCTACCAGGGGCACTACAGGTACTCCAAGCAGGTGGGAAAGCTGCTTGGCATCGATATGGTAGCCCCTGGATTGGGCTACATCCATCATATTAAGAGCAACTATCAGCTTTACGCCCATCTCCAGAAGTTGCAACGAAAGATAGAGGTTACGCTCAAGATTAGAAGCATCGACGATGTTCACAACCACATCCGGGTTTTCATCAACCAGGAAATTTCTAGCGATGACCTCATCCAGGGAATGAGCCGTTAAGCTATAGGCGCCGGGCAGGTCAACCACCTTGAAATCATAACCCTTAAAGCCGCAGATGCCTTCCTTCTTTTCTACGGTTACACCGGGCCAGTTGCCGACATGCTGATTGGCTCCGGTGAGGTTATTAAAGAGGGTCGTCTTGCCGGAATTGGGATTGCCGGTTAAGGCAATCGTAATTTTAATTTTTTCTTTTTTAGCCACTATTCCGCATACTTATACATAAAAAGAATATATTAATAATCTGTGGTTCTAACCATTATTTTATGTGATATACCACGGCCTAACGCCAGCCTCGAACCTCTAACATCGAGGACTACCGAACCGGGTTTCTGACTGCTGATCACCATAACATTCAGGCCGGGCGTGAGTCCCATATCAGCCAGTCTCCTCTGTAGTCCCCAGCCAGCCTCTATACTGACTACCTGTACTTGCTTACCAGACGGCACAGTGCTTAATGGGATTGTCGAATTACTATTCATTATTCAATAAACACCTGTAATCGTAACCTGAATTTATTATAACCACATATAATTTATAAGTCAAGGGAATACTAAAAAAATAATAAGGAAAACCTAACAATATAATTGACATATCCTAAATATTAGTCTATAATCGGGTTTGGGGAACTGTAAAATCGGGTAGGAGTTTTCGGTTTGAGCAGACAAACAATTGAAGAATATCTGGAAACGATAAAAACCCTGGAAGAGATGGAGGGTTCGCCGGTCAGGACTTCGTCTCTGGCCCGGGTTTTAACGGTATCGCCGGCTTCGGTAAGCGAGATGTTACAGCGCTTATCGGAAAAGGGGATGGTTAGATATACACCTTATAGCGGAGTCAGCTTAACCGAAAAAGGACTGCAACAGGTGTTAAAACTAACACGACGTCATCGTTTATGGGAGGTTTTTCTTAACAGGCATCTGGGTATTGGTTGGGAAGAAGTATATGACGAAGCCTGTAACCTGGAGCACAATACATCTGGCATGGTAGCTGAAAAGCTGGCGAATTATCTCGGCAATCCGGCGGTTTGCCCGCACGGCAGCCCGATACCGGATGAGAACCTGAGGCTGCCTGAAAAATCGGGAACACCAATCGCTAACCTGGAAACCGGTAAAAAGGCTAAAATAACAAGAATCACCAATGAGATAAATTCAGAGCTTCTCCACTATCTAACCGGATTGGGCATTGTGCCGGGAGCCGAGATAGAGGTTATTGAAAAAGCGTCATTTGACGGAACTATAACCATTAAGGCAGGTGAATCTATTAAAGCTGTCAGCGCAGAGGTGGCCTCTTTCATTGAAGTAGAGCCGGCAAACTGAACCGGCAGTCTTTGCAGCGGTTTTGTATATATGCTGTCATTTATAATCTAGAGCCTGTCCTTCATGTTGCGGCGCAGGACCACATGTTTCCAGCTACCACCCTTGGTGCGCATCTCCTTTATCCTGGGTATATAGCGAATGAAGGGTATAAGTAGCATTAAAGATGAATAAAGCACATAAACGCCGTTATTGTATATGAGCCAGGCTACAAAAGGAAAGATGAAAAGGCCAATGCTGTAGCTGAGCGTGGGGAAGCGGGTCAGTAACGTCAGCAGTGCGAACAGGGGAAAAGCGATAGCCAGACCCCAGGGCATAAGGAATACAAGGACGCCGATAAGGGGAGCGCCTCCCTTGCCGCCGCGGAACCTGAGCCATACCGGGAAGCTGTGTCCCAGTACGGCGATAGCGCCGGCGATAAGTTCAGCGCTTACAGGAACTTCAAGCAAGTAGCGGGCTAGGGCGATAGCAGCCGCTCCCTTGCCTATATCCGTCAACAGAACAAGCAAACCATATAAAAAACCCACATTATAAAAGACATTCATTGCGCCCATATTACGGCTGCCTACCTGGCGAATGTCTATCCCCTTACGCAGGCGTCCAACGATATAGGCTGTCGGTATGGAGCCTAGAAAATAAGCGGCTATTAAAGCGATGGCGATAGCGAAAGGTTCATTTAGCATCTAAACCGTCCTTTCAGCCTGATTTTCAGCTGACAGGTCCAGTATATTGAGCCGCAGCTTCTCATTCCCGCCCCATTTATTCAGTTCTAGGTTATAGACGATATCAATGCTGGATTGTATATCTGGCATGCGATTACCCAATCCAAAGGCGACTGCATCCCATGTTGTATTAAGATGCCTGAGTTTTAGCCTCAGGTGGTCTCCATTATTACCCATAATACAGCAATCTGCAACTTTTACACATCGGCTGATAAAAGTGGGTGGTGGGTTGCCCTTGCCAAACGGAGCCATTAGTTGAATTGTCTGGAAGGTGTCACCACTCAGCTCATCAAGTGTAAACTCGGTATCAATATCCAGCCGGGGGTGAAGGTCAATGCCTGATAGTTCACTGGCTGCAAGCTGGCAGAGTTGCTGTTCCAGGCAGGCAAGGTTTTCTGTCGGCAGGGTGAAACCGGCTGCCTGCGAATGACCGCCGAAATGAGTTAACAGGCTGCTACACTTGCTTATAGCCCGGATGATGTTGAACTCCGGGATGCTGCGGCAACTGCCGGAACTGAACCTGTCGCCGATCCTGATGGCTGTAACCGGGCGGTAAAATTCAGAAGCCAGCCTTCCGGCAATCAGCCCGAGAATACCTCCCTGATAATTGAAGTCGCTGACAATTAGCAGCGGTGCAATCCCCTTGGACAGGATTTGCTCCCTGGCTTTAGTCATGGCTGTGTTAGTCAGCTTTTGGCGTTCCGTGTTCTTTTCTTCCAGGAAGAATGCTAGCTCTTGAGCTTCCTGTGGCTGGTCTGTTGTCAGAAGCCTGTAGCTGGTCATGGCATCTTCTAACCTGCCGGCAGCATTGAGACGTGGCGCCAGTATCCAGGAGATGTCTTCAGTACAGATATTGCCGATGTCAAGTCTGGCCAATTCTGCCATTTCTTTAATGCCCAATCTGGGAGATTCTTTCAATAACTCCAGCCCTCGCTTGACAAGGTAACGGTTTTCTCCCAGCATTGGCATCATATCAGCCACAGTACCGAGGGCTACCAGGTCCAGCAATTTGTCGAGCTGACCCTCTTTACCCATACTCTGGTAAAGAGCTTGAAGTAGTTTGAAGGCTACCCCCACGCCGGAAAGCTCTGAAAAGGGATAGCCGGAATCGTTTCTCTTGGAGTCTATGACGGCGATTGCCGGCGGCAGCTCATCAAGGGGGGTATGATGGTCGGTAATTATTATATCAAGCCCCTTATTGTTTGCTTCCCTGACCTGAGATACACCGGTAACACCACAGTCAACGGTAATAACCAGGCTGATACCCTGTTGTTGAAGTTTGGCGAGGGCAGAGCTGTTAAGTCCGTGGCCTTCCTTCAAACGGTGTGGGATATATGGTGTAACATTGGCTCCAAGTGTCTGCAGCCCCTGGATTAGTAAAACGGCACTGGTGATACCATCGACATCAAAATCTCCGTAAATCGCTATATTTTCTGCCGAAAGTAATGCCTGATAGATTCTGGCGATTGCCGGATGTATATCAGGTAGTAAATAGGCATCGGCTGACAGGCGTTTATCGGAGTTGAGGAATAAATCTGCTTGGGATGGTTCGGTGATACCGCGGTTATATAGAAGCTGGGATATCAGGGGTGGCAGATCTGGAGCGATGACAGTATATTCCGCTGGAACAGGTGGCAGAAGGTTCCAACGATAGTGGTCCAAGCCTATTCCTCTTCATACTTCTTGAATATAAGGGTTGAATTATGGCCACCGAAGCCGAAGGAGTTGGAAAGGGCGATTTTAACAGGGGCGTGGCGGGCTATATTGGGTACAAAATCCAGGTCGCATTCGGGGTCGGGGTGGGTTAAATTAATCGTTGGCGGTATGATGCCATTCTGTATAACCTTTATGCAGATGGATGCCTCGATGGCACCGGCACCGCCTATCAGGTGGCCGGTCATTGATTTTGTAGAGCTTATCGGGACTTTATAAGCATCATCACCGAAGACGGTCTTTATGGCTATGGTCTCTGTCTTGTCGTTTAATGGCGTCGATGTACCGTGGGCATTAATGTAATCAATTTCAGCGGGGCATAACCTGGCTTTATCTATGGCAATCTGCATTGACCTGACGGCACCGTTGCCATCTTCAACAGGTTGTGTAACGTGGAAGGCATCGGCACTGGCGCCATAGGAGATAATTTCTGCCAGGATATCAGCGCCTCTCTTCCGGGCGTGATCAAGGTTTTCCAGAACAAGAATGGTAGACCCTTCGCTGATGACGAATCCATCACGCTCAATATCAAAGGGGCGGGAGGCTTGCTGTGGTTCATCGTTTCTTGTTGACAGAGCTTTAAGAGCAATAAAAGCGGTAAAGCCCATCGGGCTCATTATTGATTCACTGCCACCGGCGAACATGGCTATGGCATCGCCCCGTTTTATAAACTCATAGGCGGCACCTATAGCATCCGAACCGCTGGAGCAGGCGGTGGTGGTACAAAGGTTGGGACCTTTGAGTCCTAGTGCAATTGATACCTGGGCGGCAGCTATATCAGCAATCATCATAGGTGTAAGGAAAGGGCTTACCCTACTCGGACCTTTTTCCAAAAACACCTTCATCTGTGTAAACAGGCTTGTTAGGCCACCAATAGCACTACCAATGATGGTACCGATATCATTCTGATTATCTGAATCTATCTTTATACCGGAGTGCTCCAGTGCCTGACGAGCGGCTGCAATTGCCAGCTGGGCGAAGCGGTCCATATGGCGGGCTTCCTTGCGGTTCATATGGTCGGTGGCTTCAAAATCCTTGACCTCGCCGCCGAATTTGGTATCAAGCTCCGAGGGATCGAATAGGGTAACGTAATCAATACCTGATTTACCGGCAATCAGTCCTTCCCAGGTTGTAGGCATATCCGAACCTAATGGATTTAGCGTGCCTATTCCGGTAACTACAATTCTGGTGCTTTCGTAAGACATTATAAAACAGTAAAAGGTGATAAAGACTATGCTATTTATAACATAATTTGAGCGTTCCTGCAAGAATGGAGGTTTGTTTGTTATAATTCCAGTACGGGTGAATTGTATGCAGAGAGATTTGAGGGTGAACATGAACTCTAAAAATAAGAGGGTTAAAATTGACACCCTTGGTTGCAAACTGAATCAGGCTGAAACCGAGCTTTTGGCGGAGCAGTTTGTGCAAGCAGGATACAGGCTGACCTCATCGGTTGATAAGGCGGATATATATATATTGAATACATGCACAGTTACCCATATCGCCGACCGCAAATCACGCCACCTGCTGCGACTGGCTCGCCGCCGCAATGCTGAAGCTGTCGTAGTTGCTACCGGCTGCTATGCTCAGCGTACCCGTCAGGAGCTGGCTGATATTGATGGAGTTAATTTGGTGCTGGGCAATGATGACAAAATGAATATAGTTCAATTGCTGGAAGCGGAAGGTTGCTTAAGTGTATCGGATTGTAATAGGGGAGATTTGCAGGTAGAACACAAGAATGGCATGAGAAACCGGGCTTTTGTTAAAGCGCAGGACGGCTGTAATAACCTCTGCACTTATTGCATTGTGCCTATGGTAAGGGGGCGGGAAGAGAGCCTGCCGGCGGGAAATATCATCGCCTGGGTTAGAGACAGGATAATTCATGGCTATAAAGAGGTGGTGCTTACCGGAACTGAGATTGGCTCTTACCGGTATAATGGTCTTGCCCTGAGCGGGTTGGTTGAAAAGATATTAAATGAAACCGATATTGTACGATTGAGGCTGTCATCACTCCAGCCCCACCATATCACGCCACAGTTGATGGAGTTGTGGCATAATCCGAGGCTGTGCCCCCATCTGCACCTCTCTCTTCAGAGTGGCAGCGATAGCGTTCTCGGACGGATGGAACGTCGTTATTCAACAAAAGAATACAATATGGCGGTGTCTCTAATCCGCTCCATAGTGCCGGAAGCAGCCATCACCACAGACGTTATCGTCGGCTTCCCCGGCGAAAGCGAAGAAGAGTTTGGAGAAAGCTATAGCTTCTGCAAGGGGGTGGATTTTGCCCGTATCCACGTTTTCCCCTTTTCCCCCCGTCCCGGCACGCAGGCGGCTGAAATGAAGGAGCAGGTAAGAGCAAGTATTAAAAAAGGGCGCAGCCAGAAAATGCTGGCTCTGGCCGAAGAAAGCGCCCGCAACTTCAGAAAGCGATTTCTGGGCAGGACGATGCCCCTATTATGGGAGCAAAAAACCAACGGCATATGGTCAGGGCTTACGGGTAACTACATCAGGGTATATGCTAAAAGTGATGAGGATTTAAGTAATCAGATAACCGAAGTAAAGCTGGAGAAGCTATATAAAGATGGGGTGTTGGTGGAATTATAATTCCACATCAATCCCCAGCACCACCGACTCCTCAATCTGGCGGCAGGGGATGTCCCAGTAGATAGCCAGTAATCTGTCCTTATCCGGCATCATTTTAAAGCCGTGCTTTTCGTAGAAGCTAATCGCCCAGTCGGCAG
>DAOWJL010000007.1 GCA_030640385.1 Dehalococcoidia bacterium
CGGTAAGTACTATATTTTTATTATTGGGTAGAATTATAATTTTGTCTGATGCTGATTGCTCTACTGCCTGAAGCAAATCCTTGGTACTGGGGTTCATTGTCTGCCCGCCGGGGACAATGGCTGTTACCCCCAGGCTGGAAAAGACATCACTGAGTTTGTTTCCGGGGACAACGGCGACTATAGCCAGGCCAGTCGTCGGTGCCCTTTTCCTCTGCATCTCCAGGAAGTCCTGGTGCTGCTCATCCATGTTGCGTATGTTGACGCCGTGTATTGTTCCCAGCGAGGTTACATAGTGGATAACATTGCCTGGATCCAGGGTATGGATATGGACTCTGACTGTCGTGTCATTGCCGACCGCAATAAGGGATTCGCCCTTATTGTTGAGCTTCTTTCTCAGTTTATCCGGGTCGAGGTCCTGCCCCTTGAGCATAAACTCGGTACAGTAACCGAAGGGAATCTCGTCAATGGCTATCCTTTCCGGTGCAGTGACAACCATGGGAGTTAGAGGGATGCTGCTGGCTATCATCTGGGGTTTGCGGAACTGCAACAGTTCCGCCTCGCCGTTAAGGTAGCGCAGAGCACCTTCCAGCAGGGTATATAGACCCTGCCCTCCGGCGTCCACCACCCCGGCTTCTTTCAGTACGGGGAGTAGGCGGGGAGTATTAGCCACCGATTCGTTAGCGGCGTTAACGGCTGCCTCCAGTACGGATATCACATCGTTGTCGTCTTTAGCCGCCTGTTCCTGGGCAGCTACCGAGGCGTCTTTAACAACGGTAAGGATAGTCCCCTCTACCGGGTTGCTTAAACCCTTGTATGCCATGACCGATGCCTGCGAAAGGGCATTAGCCAGGTCGCTGCCGTTAAAGGTTTCCTTTTCGTTAAAAACCTGAGCCAGACCGCACATTATCTGTGATAGAATGACTCCGCTGTTACCACGGGCACCTATCAGTGCTCCTTTTGCCATGGCTTGAGATACACTTGATACATCGTTGTTAGCCGCCCGGTCGGCTTCCTCAATAGTGGAATGCATGGTGAGCAGCATATTGGTCCCGGTATCACCGTCGGGAACAGGAAAGACATTCAGGGCGTCTATATCAGAAACACTCTTCTCCAACCAGTTGGTGGCGACAGCAAACATTTCTCTGAAATCACGTCCATTATTGGTGCTAATTTGCTTCACTTTATACCATTCCCTTTAAGCTGTATACCAGCTGTTCCTCTGTCCTTGTCAATTCTTGCTGATTATGATATTATAACGCAGGGATTGTACACCAATCTTCTGCTTAAGTCAAAGGGAGATACGCCATTCTATGAAATGTGAAGTATGCGGTAAAACGCCTCAATTCGGCCATAATGTCAGTCATTCGAAGCGCCATACCAACCGGCGCTGGTTGCCCAATATCCATCCGGCTACAATAATAAAAGATGGTAAATCGGTAAGCCTCAAGCTGTGTACCAGGTGCCTGCGTACTCATCACAAGTTAGCACGGACTGCTTAAGACACTCCTTTATTTGATTCGCCGATCATTTTTTTAGCTCTATCAATTGCTTTTTTTACCTGCTGTGGTGCCGTACCGCCGGTTATATTTCTGGCGGCAACGGACGATGATTTTGAAATAGTTAAAGTGTTTTCGTTAAAGAGAGGGGAAAAGCGTTTGTATTCACTTAAGCTGAGCTGGTTGAGAGCCTTACCCTTTTCAGCGGCGTAGCTTACCAATCTGGCGGTTATGCCGTGGGCGCTTCTAAATATCTCTCCTCTGGATACAAGGTAATCGGCTAAATCGGTAGCCAGTATATAATCCCGGCTTGCCGCCCGTTCCATATTTCCCCCTTTAATCTTCAGGCTGGAAATCATACCACTGAATACTTCCAGTGAGGATAAAAGCGTATCTACGCTATCAAATAAGCCCTCCTTATCCTCCTGTAAATCACGGTTATAGGATAGCGGCAGGGCTTTCATAGTAGTAAGAAGGGCTATCAGATTGCCATAGATGCGCCCCACCCTGCCCCTGGCAAGCTCGGCGACATCCGAATTCTTCTTCTGCGGCATAATGCTGCTGCCGGTAGCATAGGCGTCGTCTAGCTCAATGAAATCAAACTCGGATGAAGACCATATGATAATCTCCTCCGCCAGCCGTGAGAGATGCATCATGCAGATGCTGGCGGCGGCGAGGTATTCAATAACGAAGTCCCTGTCGGAGACGGCATCCATACTGTTCTGGCTTATCTGGCTGAATCCAAGCTCACGGGCTATAAAGTCGCGGTCGATATCATAAGCGACACCGGCAAGGGCGCCACTGCCGAGCGGCATAACATCGGTACGCTTTAGGGCATCGCCGAATCTTTCAGCATCTCTCTGAAACATTTCAAAATAGGCGAGAAGGTGATGGGCCAAGAGGACAGGTTGCGCCGGTTGCAGATGGGTATAACCCGGCATAACCACGTCTTTATTCCCTTCAGCCAGTTCTACCAGCGATTGCTGCAAATGCCTCAGCTGTGCCAGTGTTTCGGATATTGCTTCCTTTGCAAAAAGACGCATATCTAAGGCTACCTGGTCATTCCTGGAGCGGGCTGTATGCAGTTTTCCGGCCACCTCGCCTGTAAGCTCAAATAGTCTGGCTTCGATAGCCATATGTATATCTTCCAGCTCGGCTTTGAATTCAAATTTACCCTGCTCTATCTCGCTGGCAATGCCGGTTAAGTTTTTTATGATGGTATCAGCATCCTGCTGTGGGATTATACCCTGTTTAGCCAGCATCCTGGTGTGGGCGATGCTACCGGCTATGTCGTGACGATACAGGCGTTTATCAAAAGGCAGAGAGGAGGTATATTTAACAACCGGTTCGGTAGCCGGTGTATTGAAGCGGTTTCTTATATAACTCATTTGTTTTCCTCCCTAGCCCTGTTTATTTTCTTCAGGAGGCTGTATCTGTGACTGGGTTTTAACCGGTAATCCCCAGATGTGGATAAAGCCGGCAGCGGCGTTCTGGTCAAACTCGTCGCCCTTGTCATAGGTAGCTAAGCTGTGGCTGTATAGTGAAAAAGGTGATTTACGACCGACGACACTGCATTTACCCTTGAATAACTTTAGCCGCACTGTTCCGCTGACGAATCGCTGCGTTGATTGTGTGTATGCCGACAGGTCATGGTGCTGGGTGCTAAACCATAAGCCGTTGTAGATGAGGTCAGCGTACTCCAGGGCTACTATCTGCTTGAAGTGAAGTTGTGGTTTTGAAAGGGTTAATGCTTCCAGGGCCTGGTGAGCTTCAAGCAACACCACTGCCGCTGGTGCTTCGTATATCTCCCTGGATTTTATACCCACCAGCCGGTTCTCGACAATGTCGATTCTACCGATGCCATGATCGCCGGCAATTTCATTCAAGCGCTGTACAAGGCTGGTACCTTTCATTTCATGCCCGTTCAATGACACCGGGATACCTTTATCAAAGCCTATCTCTATATAGGCGGCTTCGTCCGGGGCGGCAGCGGGTGATTTGGTCCAGGAGAAGGCATCCTCCGGCGGTTCCAGCCATGGGTCTTCCAGGACGCCGCATTCAATGCTCCTGCCCCACAGGTTTTCATCAATGGAATACGGGCTGGCAATAGTAACGGGTGTCGGGATGCCGTAGCGCTGGGCATAGTCTATCGTTTCCTCCCGGGTCATACCCCATTCCCTGGCGGGGGCTATAATTTTAAGCTCCGGCGCCAGAGAGGCAACCCCTACCTCGAATCTCACCTGGTCATTTCCCTTGCCGGTACAACCGTGTGCCACTGATGATGCCCCTTCCTCCAGCGCCAGTTCGACTAAAAGTTTGGCGATTAATGGTCGGGAAAGGGCTGTAGCCAGCGGGTATTGCCCTTCATAGACGGCGTTAGCCTGGAGGGCTGGAAAAACGAATTTATCCACAAATATCTCTCTGGCATCCTTGACAAGCGCCTTACTGGCGCCGACCTTGAGTGCTTTACTGCGGATTGAGGAGAAATCTCGTTCATTACCGACATCGACAGTCAGGGTAATAACATAAAAGCCGTACTTGTCCTTCAGCCATTTGATGGCTACCGATGTATCAAGCCCGCCACTGTAAGCCAGTATTACTTTATCCGGCATTTTCAACCTTCCTTTGACTAATATTATATACCATACTTAACCAGGTTATTTATAGTCCCGTCTGAAGTTTTATTGCTTATCGGGATTGAAATTGTTATCCAGAAATGCTAAGACCTGTAAATGTACCCCCTCGTGTTGCCAGCTGTAATCATGCCCCGGCGCCCCGATGTAGAACAGAATGTGCCCCGGATATTCCTGAGATATACCCAATAAAGCCTCTAGGTTGGAGCGGATAATGGTGATTACGTCTCCCTGGCTGAATGCATCGGGGACCGAGCCGTTACTCCTTAACACAAGCATCCTGTCCGATTCAGTGCCGTTATCCCAGGAGGGTGGACCTAGCTGGATACCGTAAACCTGAGGATTATCCTTTAAGATTCGCATAGCGTCGCCGCAGATGGTGGAGCCATTGCTTTCACCGGAGATTATTACCCTTATGTTCGGTATATGGCTGGTAAGAAATTCAACCCTGACAGCCAGATCCCTTGCTTTCGCCGGGTATAGGCCTGAGGCAAACATGAATTCACTGATGCATCCATTTAAAGTCTTAGCTGTCCTGTAGTGGTCCAGCCACAGTGTGTCGTAGTCCAAACTGTTTAATTTGGCGTCAACACCGGTAACAAATTCATGGCCGTTCGGAAAAATCTCGATAGGGGACCATCCCCAGCCACCAGAGTTACTAATTATTACAACATCTTTATCTTTAGCTTCAAGGTATATAGCCAGCAGCTGGCTTATAAACTCATTTTGTTTTTGCTGGCTGTTGCCGAACATCTCGGCAGCTGCTTCAGCGGCGTCGTCAACTATGTGCTGGGGTACAACGGAAAAATCTTCAACTACCAGAGGGGTGCCGTTACTGTCTGCTCTATATGTTGTAGCCGGCACCACCGGTGACGGCGCCAGCAATACAATAGCCAGACAGACAGCGGTGGTCAGAGCCACCGCTATTTTAAGCCTGAGAATCTTTGATGACATAAAAAGATCGCCCTTTTATTCCTGACTTTTAATGCCGGATAGTGCTTTATCCAGGATACCCAATGCTTCATTGACTTCAGCCTTATTTATAATAAGCGGTGGCATAAAGCGCAGGGCATTATCCTTTAATTTATTAATCAGAAGTCCGTTTTCCAGGCAGGTTCGCATCAATGATTGGGCGATATTATTGCTGAACTCTATAGCCTGGAGTAATCCCAGCCCGCGAACATCGGTAATGAATTTATATTTTTGTTTCAGCCCTTCCAATCCGGCGACAAGATGCTGCCCCATAACTCTGGCATTGCCGGTGATATCGTTGTCAATAATGAATTTCAGCGTGGCATAACCGGCGGCACAGGCCACCGGATTGCCGCCGAAGGTAGAGCCATGCTCGCCGGCAGTAAAAACGGAAGCCCTTTCCTTTGCCAGAAAAGCCCCGATCGGTATACCGCTGGCAAGCCCCTTAGCCAGTGTTATTATATCGGGCTCAATGCCATAATGTTCATAAGCAAAGAGGCTCCCCGTTCTGCCGATACCAGTTTGAATTTCATCAAGAATGAGGAGAATACCTCTTTGCCGGCATAGCTCTGATACAGTCTTTAAGTAGTTATCATCGGGCAGATTTACTCCACCCTCCCCCTGTATGGGTTCCAGCATAACGGCGCAGGTCTTCTTATTTATAGCCTCTTCAATTACCTCTATATTGTTGTACTCAACATTAACGAAACCGCTTGGCAGGGGGATATACGGCTTCTGAAACTTTGGCTGGCCGCTGGCTGAAACCATAGCCAGTGTACGCCCGTGAAAAGAACCGGTGGTAGTTATTACCTCATAAGCTCCACCCAGCTGCAGGTGGCCATAGCGGCGCGCCAGCTTGACGGCGCCCTCGGTGGCTTCGGCGCCGCTGTTACAGAAAAATACTTTATCGAGGCAGCTGTTCTGCACCAGAAGCTCGGCCAGCTTAATCTGGGGAACCGTATAATAGCTGTTTGAGGCGTGAATCAGGGTTTTTACCTGCTGCGCCACTGCCTCTATGACTGATGGGTGGCAATGCCCCAGGCTGTTAACCGCCCCGCCGGCAGTAAAATCAAGATACTCTCGCCCGTTATCGTCCCATACCCTGGCACCCCTTCCCTTGATAAGTGTTACCGGTATGCGTTTGAAAGTGGGCATATAATATTTATGCTCAAGCTGTTGCCACTTGTTCAACTGTTTCCCCCCGGCGGATGCTCTATTTTTGTGCCACTGCCGCCCTTATCTACCTCATTAAGCAGGGCATGTTGCTGTCTGCCGTCTATTATGATACAGGTTGTCGCGGTGCTACTTAAAGCCCTCAGGCAGGCTTTTAGTTTGGGGATCATGCCCCCTGAAGCTATACCTGAAGCCATTAGAGATTCGGCTTCAGCCGGTGATAGGTGGGGCAATAGCTTGCCCGTTTCATCACGGATGCCATCAACGTCGGTTAGCAGGATGAGCTTCTTAGCGCCGGTAACGGCTGCTATCTCGCCGGCGATGGTATCGCCGTTGATGTTGAGCAGCAGAGGGGCTTTCGGCGGTCTGTCAAAAGAGTGCAGGCTAACCGGGGCAATTACCGGTATAAAGCCTGACTCCAGTAGAGCTATTAGCAGTGACTGGTCTACCTTAATGATATTACCGACATAGCCCATTTCCTTGTTTCTAATTCTGCCCTGAACGAGACTGCCATCAACACCACAGATACCTACCGCCCGCCCGCCGCCTGTGTTTATGGCA